>CAZFTV010000012.1:0-5290 GCA_964521765.1 uncultured Eubacteriales bacterium | reverse complement strand
ACGACCATTCCCCCCGACGCCCGCGTGGCGTACAGCAGCGCGGCCGCTGCCGCCTCTATTTGGGCAACGATTCCGGCGTCACTCACCTGGCGGCCGCCTGCGGCGCGCCGGTTCTGGCGCTTTTTAAAAAAGAAAACGCCGTCTCCTGGAGACCGTACGGCAACGTCAGGGTCGTGAGCGCCGTTGCGGTCGAGGACATCAAACTGGAAGACGTATGGCGGGAAATCTTCTCGTGGAAACATGCACACGGTTGAGTGCAAACAGCCATATCCATCTTGTTTTCAGACGAATAGAAAGAAAAAAAACGAGTTTTGCACAGGGTTATCCACATTTCTGTGAATATCAGTTTCCAATCCTCTCATTCTCATCAAGATACAGCGACACGCGCCTGAGTTTTTTTCTTTTTGAAAGGAATTTCATCCGGAAATCACATAAAAGGAGATGCAATAGGAGGAGGAAAACATCTTGACCCGGGGGCATCTTTCCTGTTAAATGATTAAAACCGTGCTCTCGCCGGACTAAGTCATGAGCGAAAACACCTGGAAGGACAGGCTAAGGGCCGTTGTGGAGGATTTTGAGCTCCTGGAAAAATGCAAGCGGGACACGCTCGAGAATTTCCAGCAGTTTTACGAATTCATCGCCGAGCCGGCCTTCGAAAGCCTGCGCCTCGAGTTCCGAAGGTACCGTATCAGGGCTTCTTACGGCCGCTTGAAGAAGAGAGCGGCCTATTTCCGCGTGAATTTCGCGAGGTCCGGGGCGGATAATTTTTATTACATCCTGTCTCTGCCGCGGAATGCCGTGGAGATGAGGCTCAAGCTGTTCGTGCGCGGGCGGAAGACGCCCCAGGCGGCGCTTGAAGACCGGGAGGAGCTGTTCATGCCCGGACTCATGCCGGCCGAGGTATTGAAGCTCGAACGGGAAGCCTTGATCATGGATGTTATCGCCCGCTATCAGGAATTCAACTACCGGGCGAAGACCGCCTCCGGCTGATAGCCCGTGTTTATAGGCGGAGGCTGCCGGCTAAAACCGCTCCGAACGCCGGGCTGCCTGTCCTAGCGGAGATTCTTCAAGATCCAAGCCAAATATTCGAAGTCCGGCCGGTCGGCCGTAGTCTGGCTAATATACTTGAAGCGCAGGACGCCTGCGGCGTCCAGGATAAAAACGGCGGGAATCCCCTGATCAGCCTTGCTCCCTCCCCATTCCGCGGCGAAGACGCCCAGGGCTTTCGTCACCAGGCGTTCCGGGTCGAGCAGGACGGGGAAGGGGGTCGGGACCTCGCCCTCGGCCATGGCCAGGTCCTTTGAGAAGAGCGTACGCATGCGCGCCAGCCGTTGTTTCCCCTGTTCGTCAAGCTTGTCCGGCTCGGCCGGGTTTTTCCAGCCCTTGATTTTTTCAAGCTGGGAGGGGGTGAGGGCCAGGAATTCGGACGCGACCTTCCGGTCGAAGGGAAAGAGAAATACGATCTCGGCGTTGTTTTTCGCGCGGAAATCCGCGGTTTTGTCCGCGTCCACGGCTTCCGCGTACTGATAGTTGCAGATCGTGCACCATCGTCCCTCTCCGGCATAGACCCGGGGGACGATGAGGACGACGTTCTTGCCCCCGAAGCTCTTCAGGTCGACCTGGGGGCCGTCATAAGAGGGCAGCGACAAAGGGGGGAAGGGCTGCCCCAGCAAAGCCGGCCTGAAAACCGGCTCCTGGGAGGCAGGCTGGGCTTGCACGGCGGCCTGAACCGGCAGCGGAGCGAAAAGGAGCCCCGTGACAAGAGCAACTGTAAAAACCGAAAGAGCCGGCTTGATTCTTGATTTCATGATGCTCTCCTTATTTATGTTCGGCCTCGGCGGCGGCTTCAAGCGGGCCGCGCCGGAGCTTGTAGTGTTTGTAGATAAAGACGCTCAGCGCGATCCACAGGAAGACGAATACGATGTTCAACACGGCGAACCTCTCGATGGACAGCCCCAGGAACGTCGTGCCGGCGAAGACCGCCAGAGCGGCCAGGGCGTCGCCGCCCCGGACGAAAAAGGTGTCGATGGCCACCTTGGCCTTGTATTTTTCCTCGCGTGAGGTGACCAGGAAGAGAGCGGCCTTGGTCGTGTTCATCAGGGAGTAATCCGTTCCGTTCTCCAGGGACTTGACCCATTTGACCAGCAGCAGGGTGGCGCCCATGGAGATGAAGGCATATCCGCCCAGGGCGATGAAGGGCAGAACGAACAGGGCGCCGCCCACCCCCAGCCACCGGAAAATCCTGGAAACCAGGAAAAGCTGAATGACCAGGGCCAGAATGTTGGTCAGAAACTGGTAATCGGAGAAGAATTTTCCGATGAACACCCCCATGTTCGCGACTTCTCCCCGGGCCACGGCAGCCAGCCCGGCCCGGGTGGCGACGTCGGAGATGATGTATTCACCGATCGTGTTGATGAAGTTGTAGACCAGGATGGCCAGGGCGATGAAGAGCAGGTAGCGTGTCTTGACGACCAGGCTGATGCCGTCTCCGGGCTTGAGGGGTTTTTCTTGAGCCTTGGGTTCCTCGGGTTTTTCCCGGACGGCCAGGGACACGTCTCGTCGGTGGATAACCATGGCGAGGACGATGCACAGGACCAGGAGACCGCCGGAGAGAAGCATCATGTTGTACAACCCGAAGGGTCCGATGATGAGCTTTGCCACGCGGCTGCCGGCCACGGCGCCCAGCGTGGCGCCGAAGGCGATCAGGGGAAAGATGCGCTTGCCCGCGTCGTGGGTGTACAGGTCGTTGGCGAACCCCCAGAACTGGGCCACGACCAGATAGTTGAAGATGCCGATCCAGATGAAGAAGATGATGCCCATCGCCCCGGCGCCCACGCCGGCCAGGTGAAGAATGTAAAAGACGACCAGGTTGGAGATGAAGAACAGGGTCACCCAGGCGATGAGCTTGTGCCGGGAAACCTTGGAGGCCAGCCAGCTGAAACCAAGGATGATGAAGACGAACAATATGGCCTGGGCGCCGCTGAGATAACTCTTGATGCGGGGCGCGTCCTTGTCCACGAGAAGGAGCGCCTCCCGGACCGGCTTGATGAGGTAGTAGGCCAGGAGGAGGAGGAAGATATTCAGGGCCAGGAGCAGGGCCTTGGCCGCCTCGCCCGGCCGGATGTCGGTGAAGAGCCTGAGGAAGGCGTAACCCAGGTTCGGCCGGGTGCCCGATGTCCGGCCCGGTCTCTTGGTTTCAGGTTGGCTCATGGACCCTCCTTTCCCCGTTCTTTTTAGATGCTTCCCGTGAGAACGGCTATTAATTAATGAAATGCCGGCTAAATGTCAATTGTCCCCCGGCCTTGCGTTCTGATAGAATTCTTTGGGAAAGAACGGGCCGACGGTGAAAGCGAAGAAGACGTGAGCTTGAAGAGGGCGCGGGCTTTTCAGGGAGACCTGGGGGGGGTGAACAAGGCCCGCCTGTATTTCAAGTCCGTCGCCCGCCGCCTCCGGCTGCCCGAGGACCTGGCCTACCAGATCGAGCTGGCCCTGGTCGAAGTCTGGACCAACATCGTCCGGCACGCCTATCCCCTCGGGAAGGGAGATTTCCGCGTGTCTTCATGGACGGAGGAAGACAGCCTGTTTTTCGAGGTCAGGGACGATGGATCCCCCTTCGACCCCCGCGATTTCAAGGAACCCGACCTGGAGCGCTACGCCAAGGAGGGCGGCCAGGGGGGGTTCGGCTGTTTCTTGATCAGCCGTCTCATGGACGGCGTGGACTATCGCCGCGAGAACGGGGAAAACGTTCTCACTTTATGGAAGAAGCTTCCCTCCGCCTAGCCGCCGGTCAATAGAGGACCTTGTCCTCGCCGCCCGCGGCTTTGATGATCCTGTCGATTTCCTTAAGGAGCAGGTCCCGGCGGGTGATGACGGCGGCCACCTCCTCGTCGGTCAGGTACTCGCCCACGGCGGCCTTGACGCTCTCGGCGGTCAGCGCCCTGATCTTGTCCACGAGCGCCCGCGGAAGCTCCTTCATCTCCCTCGGGCCTTCCTTGTGCTTATCGGTGTAGATCAGGGATTCCGTGAATTTTTTGGACGTGCGGAAGGAGCGGGAGTGGTCGATGAGAATCAGCCGCCAGTCCTCGGTGATGAGGAAGTTGTTCTGATGCCTGTCTTCGTTGGCGATCAGGTTGTCGAAAGCCCGTTGCAGGTAGAGGGCCCTGTTCCAGGGGAAGACCTTGTAGGAGGGCATCTTGATCTTCTTGGTCTCTTTGTCCTTGAGGCTCATCATGACCTTGGCCCAGATTTGAAGGGAGCCGCGGTCCCCCTTCAAGCGGCGCTCGATCGTGGCCGGGACCATGTTGAGCTCCAGGAGCTTGTCCAGGCGGTAGGCGGCCACTTCCCATTTCCAGCTGTCGGTCAGCCTTCCGACGCGGACCTCGATGCCCTTCCACAGGGCGAAGCTCTCGACGTCCCCCATCTTCAGAGTCAGTTTCCAGGGGCTGGTCACCGCTTCCGAGCCGACGATCTGCTTCTGGTCTACGATATCGGCCTTTTCAAGGAATTCCTCCCATTTCGTCCTTTCGGCCACGTCCTCGGGAGTGAGCTGAGCCGGGGCCTGGAGAAACAAGCCCAGGAGCGCGAAGGCCCCCACTGCCAAACCATACCCTTTCTTCATCACCGCCCTCCTTTCCTCTCCTTCTTGGTCAGGCGATATTTCCCCTGCGAGAATGCCGTCCGGCTCTCGTCAGTAGAGCACGTTGGCTTCCCCCTGTTCTTTTATCATAAAGGAGATCTCGTCCAGAAGAAGCTGCCGGCGGGCCAGGACGGCTTCGATCTCGGCCTTGGTCAGGAGCGAGCCGAGAGCTTTCTCGAGCTTCGGCCGGTCGAGGCCGCGAATGGCTTCCGCCATTGTCCGGGGCAGGCGCCGGAAAAGGTGCGGGCGTCCGTCGTCGGCATTCTTGATGCCGTTCCGGCCGTACATCAGTTTTTTGACATGCTCCCGCGAAGAGCGGAAGGACCGGGAATGGTCGATGACGATCGTCCTCCAGTCCTCGGTGTAGAGCAGGTTCTGCTGTGTCCGGTCGTCGTTGGCGATCAGGCTGTCGTAAGCCCTGACGATGTATTTCATCCTGTCCAGGCTCTCCCGCGACTCTTCGGGGATGGGGATCTGCTCCTCCATGATCTTGAGCAGGGAATGCTTGACTGTGACCCAGAGTTGGAGAGATCCTTTCTTCCCCCGGAATTCCCTCTCGACCGTGGGGGGGATCATGCCCAGGCCAAGGAGCTTGTCCATCTCGTAGGCGGCGATCTCATAATGGAAACTGTCCGGGAGCGGGGAGGGCCTGCG
>CAZFTV010000011.1:16738-19457 GCA_964521765.1 uncultured Eubacteriales bacterium | reverse complement strand
GGCAGGGACTAAGCCGGAAACGCCCTCCAGCTTCTGCTTATTCTCTTTATCCCCCCGCCCCCTTGGGGAAACAAGGGGGCAACTGGCTGGCGTTTCCGGATAGGTCGGCAGCCGACAGGACCCCAGGAAGATCACGGACATCACATAAAAGGAGATGCTTTCAGGGCCGGGTCTTTCCTTGACAGAATCGGAGCCGTATCCTATCCTATCGCCGGATGTTCAAGCCCGCCTGAGGCCGATGTTGTGTTTGAGTTCCAGGCGGGACATTCGACAGCGATGAAAAGATCAGTGGGAAAACCATGGAATCTCTTAGGACGTCAAAGCCGGTTTTCGGAAGGGCCCTTCTCACCGCGGCGCTCGCCGCCCTGATTCTCCTCCCCGCCCCGGGCTGCCGCGGGCCAAGAGAGAAAAGAGGGATCGTCCTCATCGTTCTGGATTCCCTTCGCCGGGACCATCTTTCCCATTTCGGATACGGCCGCCCCACGTCCCCTTTCCTCGACGACCTGATGAGCCGGGGGGTTCTCTTCCGGAACGCCTATTCCACCGCCTCCCAGACCGTCCCCTCCGTGTCCTCGATGCTCACCGGCCTATACCCCTATCGCCACGGCAGTCACTTCTTCCGTTCCGGCCAGTCCTACCATCCCACGCGGCCGGTCGAGGCCGGCGGGCTGCCCATGATGAAGGAGAGCAACCTTCTCCTGGCCGAAGTGTTCAAGAAACACGGCTTCCGGACCGCCGCCGTGAGCGCCAACCCGGGCATCCGGGACATCTATGGATTCGCCCAGGGTGTCGAGCTCTTCCGTTACATCGACTGCTTTGCCGAATCATCCCAGGGCGTCTGCGACGGCGCGACGGTCAACGCGCTCTTCAAGAAAGACGTCCTGCCCGAAATCAGGGGGCATGATTTCTTCGTTTACCTTCACTACATGGACGTCCATTACCCTTATTACAAGCCAAATTCGTTTCGGGGGAGGTTCCGCGAATATCAGAGAGAGCCTTTTTATGTCAACGGCCCGGCACCCCCGCTCACGGCCGAAGAGCTCGAGTATTCCAAGGCCTGCTACGACGAGGGGATCGTTTATCTCGACTCCGTCATCAAGAATCTCTTCGACATCCTGGAGCGGGAAGGCCTGCTCGCTTCAACCCTGGTCGCCGTCGTCTCGGACCACGGCGACGAATTCCTGGAGCACGGAGGGCTCGGCCACGGCACGACGTGCTACAACGAGCTCATTCACAGCTTCCTGCTTTTGTCCCATCC
Organism: uncultured Eubacteriales bacterium; assembly: GCA_964521765.1. Taxonomy (GTDB): domain Bacteria; phylum Acidobacteriota; class Aminicenantia; order Aminicenantales; family JAFGAV01; genus JAFGAV01. The sequence continues at coordinate 18,199 of CAZFTV010000011.1, read as the reverse complement.
GCGTCTCGCGGCGCGCCGCGTTGAAGCGCCGGTGAGCCTGGCGGATGTTTTCCCCGCGCTCCTGGAATGGGCGGGAATCGAGACGCCCGAGGGCGGGGACGGCGCCTCCCTGCACGGATATTTCACCGGCCCGGAAAGCGCGGGGGACGGCGGAGGGCGCGTGTTTTTCGCCGAGCTCGGCGACCGAAAAGCCGTGATCGACGGCCCCCTGAAATTCATCGCCGATTTCGACCTCAAGACGGAAGAGCTCTATAACCTTGAGGTCGATCCGGGCGAAAATGACAACCTGGCGCCCCTGCGCCCGGAAGAGACGGCCCGCTACAAAGCCAAGCTGATCACCCTCTTCCGGCGGATGGCCCTCAGTTACAGTGAGACTCCTCTCAGCGAGCAGGAGAGGCAAAACCTCAGGTCTCTCGGCTACATCCGGTAGCGGGCAAGCCGCGCGTCAGCTTCTTCGCTCTCCGACCGAGAGCGTCTCCTGGCGGTGAAGGGGTTTCATTCCGGAACGGGATTGTTCCGGCGACGGGTACGACGCCTCGTCGGGCTTGTCCGAAAGCCCGAAAACCAGGACGCCGCGCTCTCGAAGGCGCTGAGCCGCCCGCCGCACCTCTTCCGTGATGAAGATCCGCTCCTCGAGTTCGGCCGCGACATCCGGGGCCGGGCGAGCGTGGAAGCGCGCCCTGGTCGCTTGGAACTCCTCGAAGCGGAACGTCTTGAACGGCGTCGGGTCGCCGGCCAGCACGTTGCGCCAGATGTCGTCATGGACCCGGCCGAGACCGGCAGAGGCCAGCTCCGACCGACGGTTATGGACCCGGCCGAGAAAATCGCCGAAACACCTCAAGGTCCCCTGACGGATGTCTTGAATGAGCCCGTCCAGCGAAAAAAGGCCTGCGCCCAACACGAGGCAGACATAGGCCAGGCAATCCTGGTTATCGGCGGTGAAAGCGTGGTAGGCAGGCTGTTTCAATTCGTCATGGACGGCTTGAAGAACCGCGGCGGAAAAATTCCGGTTTCGCAGTCCGGCCGCAGTCCGGCGCAGGGCTTCGAGCCGCGCTCCGTCTATCGGGCCGTCGTTGCGGCCCCTGGCGCCGACAGCTGTCTTGTCGATGTCGATGACCAGGGCTGTTGCCTCGTCCGGGATGAACCGCTCCTCCTTCTCGATGAGCTCCAGAAAATCGTCCAGGGCCGACCAGCGGCTGGCGAAGCACAGAGGTCCCTCCGCTTCCAGGCGGGCGGGGCTGTTCCTTTCGTCCCGGCCGATGAACGCCCGGCCGGCGAAGCCGCCGGCGGAGCATAGGTTGGCGAAGGCCGTCCCGTCGCTCATTCGCGTGTCGCCTACATAGATCAGCCGCTGGAGGGGCGTTCCCGGCAGGTCAAGGGCGCGGGCTCGACGAAGGATCTCGGCGACGACACGTCCGTACGAAAGGTCAACCTTGCGCGGCGGGACTCCGCTCCCGATGC
>CAZFTV010000011.1:16373-16581 GCA_964521765.1 uncultured Eubacteriales bacterium | reverse complement strand
CCCGACGAGGGCGCGTTCCGCTCCCTTCTCACTCGACCCAGCCCTGGGCCGCGAGCAACTCGCCGTTGTGGACCGTGCCCCCGGCCGCCCCGCGGACGGTATTGTGTCCCAGGAGCGTGAGTTTGACCCCTAACACCGGACAGGGACGCACGCGTCCCACGACGGCCGCCATGCCTCCCGCCTCGTCCCGGTCCCGGCGAGGCTGGGG
>CAZFTV010000011.1:14535-16208 GCA_964521765.1 uncultured Eubacteriales bacterium | reverse complement strand
AGACACATTCCGTGTGCCCGTCGCGCACGGCCACGCGGTTGCACTGGGCGCTCACGACGACCGGCGCCTCCTCGACTCCGCCGTCGCGGAGCGTCCCCAGGAGCTTGCGAGGCTCCCTCTCGACCTTGTCCTCCTCACCGTCGATGTATGGGATGAGGTTGTCCACGATGTCCGGGGCCGGAACTCCGGGATAGCCCGCACCGGAAACGGCCTGCATCGTGACGACGCTCACCCGGCGCAGGCCGAAAGCATCCTGGAGCGGCTTAAGGACGAGGACGAGCGGCGTCGCCGAGCAGTTGGGGGCGGCGATGATGAACCCTTTCCCGCGGCGCCTCCGCCGCTGGACCTCGATGAGCGCCGCATGGCCGGCGTTGACCTCGGGCACGAGAAGCGGCACGTCTTCATCCAGACGATGGGCGGAGGCGTTGGAGCAGACGGCGAACCCGGCGTCGGCCAAGCGCTCCTCGACCGGTCCCGCGACATCGGCCGGGAGAGCCGAGAACACGAGACGGCAATCGAGGTCGGCCTCGAGCGGCTGAACGGAGAGGCTGCGGGCGGCCTCAGGCATGGGGCCGGGCAGAAGCCAGCGGCAGACCTCCTCATACTTCGCGCCGGCCGAACGGCCGGAAGCGGCCAGGGCCGCCAACTCAAACCAGGGGTGGCCGGCCAGAATCCGGACGAGCCTCTGCCCGACCATGCCCGTCGCGCCCAGGATACCTACGGGGATTTTCCTCATGGCCGCGCCTCCAGCCCGAGTTCGCTGTGGAGAAAGCGCACCGTTTCGGCCGTCTCGGAATCGGGAATGCAGAAGGATACGCCCCGTTCGCCGGCCGCTTGAGCCACGGCGATGACGCGCGTCCCGAGACGGCCCAGGGCGGCGAAAGCATGGGAGACGAGGCCCCTGCCGTTCCAGTCGGCCCCGCCCGCCACCGAAACAGTGGCCACCCGCTCCCTGATCTCCAGGCCCACGGCGCTCCGGCCACCGCGGCGGGCGAACCTGCGCTCCAGGACTTTCAGGCAGTGGGCTCCGTCCTGGTCGCGCACCACCAGGTTCAGGCTGTGTTCGGAGAAGGCCTGGGAGAACATCAGCACCTCCACTCCGGCCTCGCTGAGCCTCCGCAGGGCGCGGGCGGCGAGCGCGGGGGCCCAGGAATCGTCGCTCGTCCCCAGGACCACGAGGCTCAGGCCGGTGGTGGAGATGATGGCCGGCCGGTGTTCGCGCGCCGGGTCGGGCTTGTCCACGATGAGCGTGCCGGGGTGAGCGGGGTTGAAGCTGTTGAGGATGCGCAGCGGGATCCGCCGCTCGATGAGCGGCCGGATGGTCTTGGGATGGAGAACGTCCGCTCCGTAGTAGGCCAGGGACGAAGCCTCGGCGTAGGACAACTCCTCGAGCGTCCTGGCGCGCGGGACGAGGTTCGGGTCGGCGGTCATAATGCCGTCCACATCGCTCCAGATCCAGACTTCGTCCGCTCCGAGAGCGGCGCCGATGACCGCCGCGGAAAAATCGCTCCCGCCGCGGCCCAGGGTGGTGACGACGCCCCTGTCCGTGGCGGCGATGTAGCCGGTGATGACCGGGAGGACGCCCCGCTCGAGAAGCGGCCTGACGCGCTTCTCGAGCCTGAGGCGCGTCGGCTCCATAAGGGGAGCGGCCGCGCCGAAGCGGTCGTCGGTGA
>CAZFTV010000011.1:3722-14465 GCA_964521765.1 uncultured Eubacteriales bacterium | reverse complement strand
CGGCCGCCAGGAGGGCCGCCGCGAGCGGCTCGCCGAACGAAGCCACGGCGTCCAGGCCTCGGGCGGTCAGCTCGCCGAGCAGGGCGATGCTGCGGTAGAGGCGCTCGAGCTCGTGGAGGCGGTCTTCGACAAGTCCGCAGAGGCTCAGGCGCTCGGCTCCCGGGGGAAGCAGCGTTTCGGCGGCTTCCAGGTGACGGGCGAGCATCTCGGCCTTGATCTCCCTGCCGAGCCCGTCGCGTCCATCGGCCGCGGCCCGGGCGCCGGCGACGAGGCGGCTCGTCACTCCGCTCATGGCCGAGACGACGACGACCGTTTTCGCGGGCGACGCGTCGCCTCCCTGCCGTCCGTGCTGCTCGACGATGATGTTCGCCGTGCGCGCGAACCGCTCCGCGCTGCCCACGGATGTTCCTCCGAATTTATGAACGATCATGGTCTTCCTCCAAGGTGTTTCTCCGCTATTCAAAATTCCAGGGCTTGCTTCAGATCGGCGATGATATCCGCGGCGTCTTCAATCCCCAGGGCATAGCGGACGAGGTTGTCGGCGATGCCCGATTTTCGACGCGTCTCAGGGTTGGAGGAAAGGAAGAGCGCCTGCTGCTGAACAATGCTTTCCACTCCGCCCAGAGTCGGCCCGATATAGGGCAGACGCAGGCGGTCGATGAAGAGCGACGTCCGCTCCAAGCCGCCCTTCACCTCAAAGCTGATAACGCCGCCGAAACCGTTCATCAGGCGCCGGGCGGTCCCGTGGTCGGGATGGGAGGGCAACCCAGGATAAAAAACGCGCGAAACCGTCGGATGAGAGTCCAGAAATTCGGCCACAAGACGGCCGTTCTCATTCTGGCGACGGAGGCGAAGGTCGAGCGTTTTGAGTCCGCGAAGGAGGAGATACGCGTCGTGAGGGCTGCCGACGCCTCCCAGGACGCCTCGCGCCTTCTCGATGCGGGAAGCCAGGGCCGCAGGAGCCGCGACGACGCCGGCCAGAAGGTCGTTGTGACCTCCGAGGTATTTCGTCGCGCTGTGGAGCACCAGGTCCGCACCGTGCTCGAGCGGCCGCAGATTGACGGGAGTGGCGAACGTGGCGTCCACGGCGGCCAGCAGGCCTCGCTTTTTCGCGAGCGCGGACAGGCGGTCGAGGTCCGCGACGCGCAGGTAGGGATTCGAGGGAACCTCGGCATAGATGAGGCGCGTCGAGGGCCGGACGGCCGATTCCCATGAGGCCGGGTCGTCCGCCGCCGCGCGCGCCGCCGTCATGCCCCATCGCGGGAGCCAGTCCTCGAGGAACTCGCACGTTCGGCGGTAGGCTTCGCCGACCATAATGAGGTGGTCGCCCCGCTCGAGAATCGTCAGGAGGGCGGTGGTGATGGCGCACATGCCGCTGGCGAAGAGCAGAGCGCGTTCCGCACCCTCAAGGGAGGCAAGCTTCCTCTCCACCGCCCTCTGGGTGGGGTTCGAATAGCGCCCGTATTCGTCGCGCAGATCAGGGCCGCCGGCCTCCTTGCGCCGAACGAATTCCATGATTTCGGCCGAATTCTCGAACGTATAGGTCGAGGTCTGAACGACGGGCGTCGTCAGGGCGGCATAGGGCTTGCGCCGGTCTTCGCCGGCATGCACGGCCGCGGTCGAGCCTGAGCTCGCGAATTGGGAAATTCGATTCGTTTCCTTCATTTCCTTCATGGTCATCCTCCAAAAAAAGGTAAAAAAAAGGCCTCCGACTAGGAGGCCGAGACCTGGACTGGGAAATGGAATTCTTGGGGTTGGGACCTCCCCGTCACCGACACTCCCGGCCCGGCGGCCGGGAGCTTCACATTATCATGCGGCCCGTGTCGGTGCGGCGAGGCGTAAGGCGTGACATTTCTTTAAAGTCTCTACGAATCGAAAGCGAATTTACCACGATGCCGCCTTGTTGTCAACATGTCGCGTTTCCGGGGGCTGTCCCCCGGCCCCGGCGCCTTCCGGCTTTCGGAGTGCGGCCTCCTGAGGCCGCCTTGAAAGCGGCGAATCGGGGAAATTGTTATTGTATCGCCTAATTCAATTTGACCAGTTTCTTCTCTTCCTTATTTTTATCCTCATCGGCCTCTCCGTCCTTGACCGAAGGACGCTTGGCCAGGAAGGCGATCGAGCGGCCGTCCGGCGACCAGGCGGGCGAGGAGCATTTCTCCAGGCTCCTCGTCAGCGGCGCGGAGCGGCCGGCGGCGAGGTCCGAGAGGAACAGGTCCGAGACGTGTTCGTTCTTCTCCTTGTCCATCCGTGTTTTCACCCAGACGGCCCGCTTGCCGTCGGGCGAGACCGCCCACTGGGAGGCTCTCTCGGCCAGGATGATGTCGTCCGGAGTCCAACGCGCTTACGGAGCGACAGGCTCTGCCCCCGAAAATGCAGGCGCGGGCGCCAAAATCAAAACGGTCATAACGATAGGGATGGCGGCACGCAGGATTGTTCTTTTCATGTCGAACCTCGCCAAAGAATTGTATCTCATCCCAGGCTTGAGAGTGAATTTTCGAGCCGGTGCCTTCCCGCCTCAAAAAAGAAAAGGGATGAGCGCTTTCCGGCTCGGCGGATAATCAAGGAAGGTGCGGCGGTACCAGAGGTGGTGGCTGCGGGCGCGCGGCGCCAGGTTGGCCGCCGTCCACAGGGCGAAGGCTAGGCCGGGGAGAGACCAGGAGGCCAGCGCCCAGCCGAACCACTCCACGATCTCGCCGAGATAGTTGGCGCAGGACACATAGCGGAAGAGACCGCCGCGCGGGATCTTGTAGCCGCTCTCGCCCGGGGCGCGGAGGCGGCGGAGCAGGCCGTCGGAATGGATGTTGACCGCCAATCCCGCGATGAAAAGGGCGGCGCCGGCGACAAACCTCGCATCGCCGAACCAGGAGGCCGGAACGCCCCCGGAAAACCTGAACAGCCACCTGGCGTTGAGGTAGCCGTTCATCGAGGTGAAGACAACGGCCATGATAACGACGGACAGGGGGACGCTCCTCCGGCGGCTGCGGATAAGAAAGGGATAGATCAGGCTGCGCTGGACGTAGTGCCCGCTCCAGAGCAAACACAGGACAACTGCCGACAAGCTGCGGTTGTGGGGGCCGAGGACGAAAAACAGGGCGAAGACGAACAGCGAGGGGCTTTCCATCAGGAACCAACCCCACCTTCCCTGGACAAGCCGCCCCCACCCCGGCCGGCTGTGGCGGCCGTAGGGGACGGTGACGAAAAAAATGGCCGCGCAGGCCGCCGCAGAGCCGAGGAAGGCAAAGAGCAGGACCCGATAGATCTGAATCTCCGTCATGACCTGAAGGCTATTTCCAGGATTTAAAAGCCAAGGACCGAGCCGAGCATCAGGGCCAGGCTCACGTCACCCTTGATCTTGAGCTTTCCGGCAAAAAACGCCGTCTGCGCGTTCAGCTTCCCGTTCACCATATCGATGAAGTCGTTGTCGGCCATGCTGATCGTGCACTTGGCATCGGGATTTTCACCGACACCGACCGCACCGCCGCTCTTAGTGGCGTCCACCCACCACGATCCGCCCTCGGGACCGCTGATGTTGAACTGATAAACGGCGTTGACCTTGAGGACATCGTCGCCCTTGCTTTTCAACCGGCCGGGCAAGGCCCCTTCGAATATGCTCTTCGGTGTCATGAGGCTCCTCCTGAGTCCAACGGATTTAATGACTTTGAGAATTATGTCGGCTTCGCCCCTCTTCGTCAATCCCCGGGGAACGCTCCATCGGATGTATAATAGCGTCCATGAGTTTCGACGACCCCTTCTTTCGCAAGATCTTCTTCGAAGTCCACAGCGGGCTGCCGCGCGAGGGCCCGGGCGACGAATATTCGCTCCGGAAAGCGCTGGGCCTGGTCGCGGCCCTTCCCCGCAGGCCGCTCGTCCTGGACGTGGGCTGCGGGCCGGGGCTCCAGACGCTGGACCTGGCCCGCCTGACGGGCGGCCTGGTCATCGGCTTGGACAACCATATGCCCTTCCTCAAGGACCTGTCCCGCGGCATTGCCCACGCCCACCTCGCTCGCCGCATGCTGGCCGTGGCGGGCGACATGAGCCGTCTTCCCTTTCCTCCCGGCTCATTCGACATGATCTGGTCCGAGGGCGCGGCCTATCAGATGGGTTTCGCCGATGCCCTCCGTTCATGGCGGAAGTTGCTCAAACCGCGCGGATGGCTCGCGGTCACGGAAGCCGTCTGGCTCAAGCCCGGCGCGCCCGAGCAGGTCCGGCGCTGCTGGGAGGAATACCCGGACATCAAGGACATCCCGGCCGTCCTGGAGCGGGTCGCCGCGTGCGGCTATGAAGTCGCGGGCCACTTCACCCTGCCCGAGGAAGCCTGGTGGACGCACTATTACCGGCCCATGGAGAAGAAGCTATCCGGCCTTTGCGAAAAGTACGCTTCCGACCCCAAGGCGCTGGACATGCTCGCCTGTCACCAGACGGAGATCGACGTCTACAGAAACTATTCCGACTATTACGGCTATGAATTCATCGTCTGCGCAAAGCAAGGCCGGGCCCCTGGATCTTGAAAGAAGGCTCGGAAGGAAGGCTCACGCCCTCGTCGAAGATATCGAGAAGCTCCGCATGATCTGACCGCCGATCACGGCCTACAGGCTGCACAAGCTGCTGCCGAAATCCCGGTTGATCATCGTGGAACGGGCAGGACATTCGGCTTCGGAACCCGGGATCCAAGCCGCCTTGATCAAGGCCATGAAAGAGCTTGGCCCCGAAATTGAACTCAATACATCAGAATAAATAACATCCATAGGCTCGGCCCCGAGCGCAGCCGAAGGCAAATGTATTATAATAACCTCATGAAAATCGAAATTTTGATCCTCCTGGTTCTTTTTATCGGCGCGGCGGCGCTCACGGCCAAGGAAACTCCGCCGCTCGAAACCGTTCCTCGGGTGGACCTCCAGAGGTACATGGGCAAGTGGTACGAGATCGCTTCTTTCCCCCAGCGCTTCCAGAAGGGCTGCCACTGCTCCATGGCCGAGTACGCGATGACGGACAAGGGGTACGTCTCCGTGCTCAACTCCTGCCGCAAGGACAGCCCCGGCGGAAAGCTCTCCCGGGCTCGGGGCAAGGCCTTTATCGTCGAGGGCGGCGGCAACGCCAAGCTCAAGGTCCAGTTTTTCTGGCCCTTCCGCGGCGATTACTGGATCATCGACCTGGCCGCGGACTACTCCTACGCCGTCGTGGGCGACCCGAGCAGAAAATACCTCTGGATCCTGTCGCGCCGCCCGCGCATGGACGAGGCGCTCTACAACGAGATCGTGGACCGTTGCGCCCAAAAGGGATTCGACGTCAGCCGCCTGCGGAAGACCGACCAGAGCTGTTCGTGATCACCGAGCCGCCGCAGGCCTGATCCGTTCTGCCGTAATATTATAAGACCGGCTTGCCTTTAAACGCGTTTTTAGGCCTCGAAAATCGGCTCTAAGCGCAAAAATCCTGTCAAAAAAATGCCTTAGTGATTGGAAGCAAATAAGATGCTGAGGCCCGACTCCATTAATCGGCTATTAATCGATTGTTCGGCGGCTCATCCGGCGGGAGGCGGGGACGGCCCGATTGTACGCCCAGCCCTTGATCTCCTTGATCTGCGACTCCATGGTCTTGGAGAGCGGGACGATTTTCATGATATTTCGGACGACATCCTCATGTGAAAAAGCCCGCTTCTCAAAGAAGGCGTCGACGCGCGCGGCGACGATGACCTGTTCGATTTCAGAGCCGTTCCAGCCCTTGGCGGATATGGAGAGAAATTCCATGTCGAATCGCGAGGGATCCCCTCCGTTCTTCGTGATATGGATAGAGAAGATTTCCTTCCGCTCTTCGTCATTGGGCAAGTCCAGAAAAAAGATTTGATCGAACCGCCCTTTGCGTATGATTTCAGCGGGCAGGAGGTGGATTCTGTTCGCCGTGGCGGCGACAAAGACCATCTTGTCCTTCTCCTGCATCCAGGTCAAGAAATGAGCGAAGATGTGCGAGCTCGTGGTGCTCTCGCCCTCCCGATAGCCGGCGACCCCCATCTCGATCTCGTCGATCCACAGGACGGCGGGGGCCATGGCCTCGAGCTGCTTCAGCCCCTTGTGAAATATCGATTCCGGGGAGCCGTACATCCCCGAGAAAACGAGGTTCATGTCCAGCCGGAACAGGGGGACCTTCCACAGCGAAGAGATGGCCTTGACCGCCAGGCTCTTGCCGCATCCGCTGACGCCCATGAGCAAAATCCCCTTCGGCACGGGCAGGTTCTCCTCGAGCGCTTTCTTGCTGAACAGGTGAGCGCGCCTGACCAGCCATTCCTTGAGATTCTCCAGGCCGCCGATTTCGTCTATCGAAAACCGCGGCGGAACGAATTCCAGGATGCCCTCCTTTTTGACGATCTGCTCTTTCTCCCGAAACACCCTGTCCATCACCTCCTGCTGCGGAATATCCAGAGCCAGGACTTTGGCGATCGTGTGCTCGACCTCATTGATCGTCAGGCCCTTCATGGCCACCGAGAGGTCTTTGACGAATTCCTTGGAAAGGCCGGCCCGGTGGGGGATCTTTTTTAACAGCTGGGCCATGTGTTCATAAATCTCATGTTCATCGGGCAGATCAAACTCGATGAGATGGACTTCCTTTTTCAGCGGCTCCGGAAGGCGATAGCCGGGGGAAAGGATGACGACATGCCTGCCCCGTCCCTTGTGGGCGTAATAGACGTCTCGGAGCTTTCGTATCAACCGGGGATTGTCTTCAAAGGAGTCGGGGAGGTCCTTGAAAAGGACGATCCCGGGCCGGTCGGCTTGAAGGACCGACTCGAGCGCATCCACCGGATCAAGGGCCTGGGGCGTCTCTCCCGGGGAAGAGGCCAAGCCGTCGGCGGATGTCCAGACGGCGAAATCGCCCTTGATATCCAGCGTCCGCATCAGGGCTCTGAGGGAGCTCTCAACCCGGTCTTCTTCCCAGGAGACGATATAAATAAGAGGATATCCCCCGCGTATGGCGTCCGACAGTTTTTCCAGGCTTTTTTGCATCAGCATGCTTTCCCTCTCCCCTCCGGCCGCTGAATCCGTTCGATCAAAAGAAATCCTATCTCCGCCCCGGCGGCCGTGTCAAATAGGAGCGTCAAACAGGGGGACACAATATCTCTGAACCGTATTTCTCAATTCGAATTTTATGGAAATATGTTGTGAAGGAGGGGTAGAATTGGGGGCCAAGAGCGCTGACAAGCCGGAAATTGTCTCGGGCGCCTTAACGGCGCTAATGAGGGAACAAGGAGCAGCCTTATGCCCGTAAGACCATACGCTGAAATCGAAGACATCCCCGTAGCGATGAGCGATGCGGTCGGCGTCACGAAAAAAACCCCGATCGGAAAGGCCGAAGGATGGGAGGGCTACACGCTGCGAGTCTTCAAGATCGCGCCCGGCGGGCATACGCCCAAGCATCAGCACGACTGGGAACACGTCAACGCGGTTTTGTCCGGCAAGGGGCGGCTCATGCTCGACGGCGTGTGGCGCGAGCTCGGAGAAAAGGATTTCGCCTTCGTCCCGCCGAACGCCCTTCATCAGTTTCAAAACCCTTACGATGAGGATTTTGAGTTCATCTGCATCGTTCCGAACCGAGGAGAAAAATAAAGAATGAGTCAGGCTCTCCCCCGCCGCCAGCGGCTCCGCAAGGCTCTCGTCATCCTGGCCGTACTCTCCTTCCCCGTGACGATGAATTACCTCTCTCCCTATGTCATCATCGACGCGGCGGCCAACGGCATCGTCAACGGAAGCCTGGCGATGTTCGGGCTCATGTTCGTCTCATCGCTTGTCCTGGGCCGGGCCTGGTGCGGCTGGGTCTGTCCCGGCGGAGGGCTCCAGGAGGTTGTCGAGCCGGTCAACCGCCGGCCGGTCAAGGGAAAGACGGCCGACCGCCTCAAGTGGCTCATCTGGACTCCATGGATAGTGCTCATCATCATGACGGCCGTGCGATCGGGCGGATGGCGCAGGGTCGACCTGCTCTACGACACCCAGGGCGGGATTTCCGTCGCCGGCTCGGCCGACAGGCCGATTCTTTTCGCCTATATCATCTACTATATCGTCATCGCCCTTTTCGCCGGACTGGCGATTGCCTTCGGACGGCGGGCGGGATGCCACAGCATCTGCTGGATGGCGCCGTTCATGATCATCGGCCGATGGATCCGCAACCGCTTCGTCTGGCCATCCCTGCGGTTGAAGGCGGACTATGAAGCTTGTAAAAACTGCGGCACCTGCACTTCCAACTGCCCGATGAGCCTGGACGTAACCGGCATGGTCCGGGCCGGGAAGATGGAGAACGCCGAATGCATCTTGTGCGGCACGTGCGCGGACAATTGCGCCGCCGGAGCCGTCCGCTATTCCTTCTCGTCCGGCAAGTAAAGGGCTGTTTATTTTTTAAGTAAAATTGGGAAAAGACATCGCTGTCGCCAAGGAGAAGAGCATGAAAAAAGCGTTCGCTGCGGCCATCGCCGTCTCCCTGCTCCTGTTTTTCACCCGGGCCGGCGCCTCCGCCGGACGGAACGGCTACTATCGTTTCCCGGCCATCCACAAGAACGTCATCGTTTTCACCTCCGAGGGCGACCTGTGGACGGTCGACGTCCGCGGCGGCACAGCCCGCCGACTGACGACCGGAAGCGGCCTGGAAGCCTATCCCGCCGTCTCTCCCGCCGGCGCGACCATCGCTTTCTCCGCCCAATATGGGGGTCCGACCGAGGTCTACACCATGCCCATAGGCGGCGGGCTTCCCGTCCGCCGCACTTTTGCCGGACAAACGTCGACCGTCGTCGGCTGGACCCCCGACGGAAAGATCATCTGCGCGACCCAGAAATATTCGACCCTGCCCAATACGCAGCTTGTCCTCCTCGACCCGGAGACGAACGCCGAGAGCCTCGTGCCCCTCCAGCAAGCGGCGGACGGCTCGTTCGTCTCGCCCGGTGGAACCCTCATTTTCACCCGCCTGCCTTTTCAGGGCAGCTATACTAAGCGCTACAAAGGCGGCACGGCTCAAAACCTATGGAAACTCGAGCCCCGCGGCGGTGAGGCCGTCCCCCTCACGGCCGACTACGCCGGGACGAGCAAAAACCCGATGGTCTGGAAGAACCGCGTCTATTTCCTCTGCGACCGCGACGGCAGCATGAACATCTGGTCCATGGACCTCCTGGGCGGCGACCTCAGGCAACACACGTTCCATAAGGGCTTCGACGCAAGCTCGCCGAGCCTTCACGACGGCCTCATCGCCTACCAGCTCGTGGCCGACCTCCACGTCTTCGACATCGCCTCGGCCAAGGACGTTAAGCTCGCCATCACCCTCCCATCGGATTTCGAGCAGATGCGCGAAAAGTGGGTCACAAAGCCCCTCGACTACCTGACCTCGGCCCATGTCTCTCCCTCCGGCGACCGCGTCGTTTTCGTCTCGCGCGGCCGGGTCTTAGTCGCCCCCGCCAGAGACGGGCGCTGGGTCGGAGTCGGCCGCAAAAACGGCGTCAGGAGCCGGGCGGCGCGCTTCCTCGGCGACGGAAAGCAGCTCATGGTCCTCTCCGACGAAACGGGAGAGTGGGAGTTCCATCGTTCCGCCTCCGACGGGCTGGGAGCACAGGAGCCGTTGACGACGGGCGCCAAGGTCCTCCGCTTCGACGGGGTTCCCTCGCCGGGCGGACAATGGATCGCTTTCGCCGACAAGGATTGCCAGCTCTGGCTGTTCCACATCGGCCGGAAAGCCCTAAACAGGATCGCCGTCTCCGGCAACGGAATGTTCGACGACCTGGCCTGGTCTCCCGACAGCCGCTGGCTGGCCTACGTCCAGGGAGCCGACAACCAGTACACCCAGGTCATGCTCCTCGAAGCGGAGACGGGCCGGACGACGGAACTGACCAACGACCGGGTCGATTCTTACGGCCCGGCCTGGAGCCCGGACGGGAAATGGCTCTATTTTCTATCGGACCGTTGGTTCCGGAGCACGGTCGGCAGCCCCTGGGGCCCCCGCCAGCCCGAGCCCTACTTCGACAAGACCGCGAAAATCTACGCCCTGGCCTTGACGGACAAGGAAAAGTTCCCCTTCTCCCCGGTGACGGAACTCCAGGACGCGGCCAAAAAAGAGGAGCCCGCGGCCAAGCCGAAAGCGGAACAGCAGAAGCTTGCTAAAGAGGCCAAGGACACACCCGCGGCCGTCAAGGTCTTTATCGAGCCGGCCGGCCTCCAGGACCGCGTCTTCGAAGTTCCCCTCCCCGCCGGCGTTTATTCGGACCTGGCCGTCGGGGAAAAGGCCTTGTTCTTCATCGACCGAGAGTCCCGCGCGGCCGGACAGCCCAAGCTTCAAGCGGTCGAGGTCAAGAACCGCAACGTTCAGGCCAAGACCCTGCTCGAGGATGTTCGCAGCTTCGAGCTCACGGCCGACGGGAAAAAAATCCTCGTCCGCCGGCAGAACGATTTCTACGTCATCGACGCCGCTGCGGCCCCCCCGGCCCAACAGGCGCTCGCCGAGAGCCGCCTCGACCTCTCGCGCTGGACGTTCTCCCTGGATCCGCGCGAGGAATGGCGGCAGATGTTCCTCGACGCTTGGCGCATGGAGCGCGATTATTTCTACGACCGGAACCTCCACAACGTGGATTACGAGGGCCTCCTCGAACGCCACCGTCCTTTCGTCGAACGCCTGAGCGACCGGGCCGAGCTCAACGACCTCCTGGCCCATCTTGTCGGCGAGCTCTCCGCTCTCCACACCTTCGTCCGCGGCGGCGATCTGAGGACGAAGGTGTGGAGCGGAGAG
>CAZFTV010000011.1:0-3712 GCA_964521765.1 uncultured Eubacteriales bacterium | reverse complement strand
CGCCCGGCGACAGCGTCTCCCCCGGCTCGCTCGGGGCGCGTCTCGTTCGCGACGAATCCCGGGGCGGCTACCGGATCGACCATATCTACCGGACCGACCCTGAATACCCGGAACGGTTGTCCCCCCTGGCCAAGCCGATGGCCGCCGTACGGGAGGGGGACGTCATCATATCGATCAACGGCGAACCGACTCTCGGCGTTCCCGACCCGTCGCTTCTCCTGCGAAACACGGCCGGCCAGCAGGTCCTCCTCGAGCTCAAATCGGCGGAAAGAAGCGCCGTGCGCAAGGAGATCGTCGTCCCCATCACGGCGGCCGCCGAGTCGGACCTCCGCTACGCGGAATGGGAGTACACCCGTCGCCTCGAGGTCGAGAAGACGGGCCAAGGCCGGATCGGCTACGTTCACCTGCGGGCCATGGGCGGCGACAACTACACCGAGTGGGTCAAGAACTTTTATCCCGTCTTCAACCGCCAAGGCCTGATCATCGACGTCCGCCACAACCGCGGAGGCAACATCGATTCCTGGATCCTGGAGAAACTTCTGCGGCGGGCCTGGTTCTACTGGCAGCCGCGGGTGGGCAACCCGACCTGGAACATGCAGTATGCTTTCCGCGGCCACATGGTCGTCCTGTGCAACGAGCGCACGGCATCGGACGGCGAGGCCTTCGCCGAGGGCTTCCGCCGGCTGGGGCTGGGCAAGGTCATCGGCACCCGGACCTGGGGAGGGGAAATCTGGCTGTCTTCATCCAACATCCTCGTCGACCGGGGGCTGGCCTCGGCCGCCGAGACCGGGGTCTACGGTCCCGAGGGCGCGTGGCTTATCGAGGGCCACGGAGTCGACCCGGATATCATCGTCGACAATCCGCCTCGCGAAACGTTCAACGGCCGGGACGCCCAGCTCGAGGCGGCGGTCAAACACCTCCGGGAGCTGCTCTCCAAGGACCCGGTCGAGGTCCCCAAGCACCCGGCCTACCCGGATAAAAGGAAGTGAGAGATCCGGGTGAATTCCGCCGTTTCGGGCGCCTCAGATGACTTTCTGGGAACCCGTCCCCTGCCCAAGCCCTCCTTGGCGGTTCCCGAACTCTCTTTTATGCTCCCTCACGATGGTTGAATGGGACGACCGAGGCGACCACGCGGGCGGACTCTCTCGTTTGATAATAGCGCCATGAATCGTCATCTCCCCATCCCGGACCTCATGGCCGGCGCAAAATTCGTTGCCAAGGTACCATCCTTCGTCCGCCGCCCTGTTTCCTCCGCCGAAGCCAGGAAGGCGCTCGCGGACCGCCTGCAAAACAGAGAATCTGATTTTCTCCATCTTGCGGCCAAAGGGATTTATGAAAACCCGAGGAGCCCCTACCGCCGCTTGCTCTCTCTGGCCTGCTGCGAGTATGACGACCTCGTCCGTCTCGTCCGGAAGGAAGGCGTCGAGGAGGCTCTCCGCGCCCTTTTCCGGAGCGGAGTCTATCTCTCCGTCAACGAATTA
Organism: uncultured Eubacteriales bacterium; assembly: GCA_964521765.1. Taxonomy (GTDB): domain Bacteria; phylum Acidobacteriota; class Aminicenantia; order Aminicenantales; family JAFGAV01; genus JAFGAV01. Next base: position 2,231 of record CAZFTV010000011.1, on the reverse strand, counting down.
AAAAGCCGCGTTCCTACGATCCGCGGGACAACGAACCTCCAGGTCAATCCCTTCCTTCCTTCTTTCCAATCCGATGTCCCAATCTCATCTGCGACTCCAGACAGGCGGCAGCAGCGGCCGTTTCTCTCCCCCCGCCCGAATATGTCCCTCTGAGCGACCTGTCTCCAATTGTCTTTTGGCTGCGCGACGTCCTCCGCTCCGGAAACGTTCCCCACCTCACGACCTGGGTGAGCGCCGCCATCAGGATCTGCCAGGCCGCCTCCTCCTTGGGAGTCGACATCTCCGGGACTCAATTCACGGTCGGGGGAGAGCCTCTGACCGCCGCCCGCCTGGCCGCCATCCGGAAGAGCGAAGCGACGGCCGTTCCCAGGTTCATGTCCGTTGAGTGCGGCTATATCGGCTACGGCTGTTTGAAGCCGGCAGCGGCGGGGGCATGAAGGTTTTGGAAAATCCTGCCATGAAACCTAGCGATAAGTTCCTGAAACTGGAGAAAACCTAAATACTTACGTCACGAAAACACTCAGGGAATCCATAAATAAATAAGGAGAGCGGCGACGCGTCGCCGCTCTCCCAGACTTGTCCGATTCGCTTTAGCCGGGCCCTCTTCTTCTACTTCGCCCCGCCCTTGCCCCCGACCGACATGACGGCCGTCTTGACCGTCGGCCCGGCGACCGTGTCGTTGAGGTCGAGGTCGTCGCCGACCATTTCGATCCCCTTGAGGACATCGGCCAGGTTGCCCGAGATCGTGATCTCGGCCACGGGGAAGACGGGCTCGCCCTTCTCGATCCATAGGCCGAAGGCGCCCGTGGAGATGTCGCCCGTGGTGGGCACCAGGCCGAACCCAATCGTGCCCGTAAGGAGAAGCCCCTTGTCCACGGACTTGATGATGTCCGCGGCCTTGGACGTGCCGGCGGCCATGTAAAAATTGTTCGTCCCGCCGGCGTTCCCCGTGGAAGCCATCTTGAGCTTCCGCCCGTAATACGTGTTCAGCAGGTAGCTCTTGAGCACGCCCCCCTCCATGACCATCGTCTTGCGCGTCGGCACGCCTTCGGCGTCGAAGGGCGACGTGCCGCGGCCGCCGGGCAGCAGGCCGTCGTCGCAGATGGTGATGAGGTCGCTTCCGATCTTCTGGTCGAGCTTGTCGAGGAGGAACGACTGGCGGCGGTCGAGCGCCGGCCCGGAGATGCACTGCGCCAGGAACCCGAGGAGGAGGCTGCCCGTCACGGGCGCCTCGAACACGACCGGCACGTTTTGGCTCTCGACCTTGCGCGCGCCGATCAGGCGCGTGACGCGCTCCACGGCCTTCTTGGCGATCGCCTCGGGCGCCGGCAGGCCGGCCGCCGAGGTCGAGGCTTCGTACCAGCCGTCCTGGAGGAGGTTGTCCCCCTCCCCGGCCTGAAAGCCCACGCCGCAAACCAGGAAGGTTTTCTTGTACGATCCCGAGAATCCCTTGGAGTTGGCCAGGTGGAAATTGGCGACTACGGAATTATAGACCGCTCCCGTCGAAACCTTGATCCTCTTGTCGGCCAAGCCGATGGCCTCGGTCTTCTTGGCCGCCTCGATCTTGGCCTCGGGCGAGAGGCTCAGGATCGCCGGGTCGAACACCTTGAGGTCCTCGGCCTTGACCCGGACCTCCTCGCGCTCGGGCAGCCCGGCGAAAGGATCCACCCCGCCGAGGCGTGCGCGGGCGATGGCGTTGTCCACGAGCCGCCGCAGCGTCTCCTCGGACATGTCCTGCGAGCCGGCCGTGGCGAGCTTGCCCTCAACGAAAACCCTCATGCCCAGGTCCAAATTTCCGGCCTCGGTCAGGCGCTCGACATTCTGCTCCCGGACGTTGACGCTGAACCGGGTGGTCTCCTGGATGCCGACCTCGACCTCCGCGGCGCCCTTGCCGCGGCCGTAAGTCACCAGGCTTTCGGCCAGGCCCATGAGATCATTAATCGTCTTGCCGTTCTTGGCGTTCATGCGCGGCCTCCCACGGTCATCTGGCGGAGCTTGAAGGTCGGCGTCCCGGCGGCCACCGGAGCGCTCTGCCCCTCCTTTCCGCACGTGCCGAGAAAATAGTCCATGTCGTTGCCGATGAGCTCGATGTCCTTCAGGACCTGGACGTTGGTCCCGATCAGGGTGGCGTTCTTCACCGGCCGGGTGAGTTTGCCGTCCTCGATGAGGAAGCCGAGGTTGACGGAGAAGGTGAACTTGCCCGTGTCCTCGACCTGGCCGCCCTGGTAGGT
>CAZFTV010000010.1:18645-19819 GCA_964521765.1 uncultured Eubacteriales bacterium | reverse complement strand
GGCCTCGCTCCCCACCCTGAAAAGGCCAGGGGCCCGTACGCTTCGCACACACGAGAAGATGTTTCCAAAGGAGAGCCGAAGGCCGGCGCATGGAGCGGGCTTATTCCGGCGGCTCGACAGGCAGCAGGGCGGTGATATCCAGGGTGGCCGGACCGCCGGCCTCCTCGGGCCGCTTCGTGTCGTAAAAGAAATCGTAGCCCGCCTCGAGGCGGAAACTATCGGGAAGGAGAGGCAGATGAAGGCGCCTGCGGACGGGCCCCTGCTTTTGCGCCTCGTAGGCTCCGACCCGTCCCTCGAAGAGAACCAGGCGGGCGATCTCTTTTCCATCGGGCGTTGTCAGCCTGACATAAGGGTTGAGGACGTAGGCGTCGGCCCACCGGATTTTGGGGCCGTAGGCCCTGGAGAACAGGTCCCATCCTTCCTTGTATTTCGTCAGGATGACCTGTTGGAAATACTCGTCACCGCGGGTATTGGGGAAACGAGCGTAGTAGTATAGGCAGCGAAATCCGGATTGTTTCAGGACGGACACGTCCAACCCCTCGGCGAGCAGCTGTTCCTTGCGCAGAGGGCCCTCGGGGTCGAGGGCCCAGGGCCGCGGCTCAAGCTCGAACTCATACCCCAGCCACAGGCTGTAGGGTCCGGCCTCGGGCTCGACCCGGGTCGAAGCCGACAGGCGTTCCGGCCCGAATCGGCCGAATTCGCCCGGCCGCACGGTCCATTTCAGGATTTCACGCCCGTCTTTTCCCGTGAGACGTAAGTAGGGGTTCCTGACGATTTCATCCCCGGCGACGGGTTCCCCGGTTTGGATCGAAGTCTTCAGAAGCCATCCCCCTCGCACCGACGGCTGGAGGGAGACGTCCTGGAAGTAGCCCGTGAAATTCCCGGGGAAGGCGTAGTCGCGGCAAGCGCTCAAACGGTAGATCTTAATCGTGGGGTTGTGGAGGTCGACGAGCTTCTCGTCCCAGCGGGGAACGATCGTCTTGACCAGCACGGCCTTCTCCTCGAGCGATTTGTAGAAGCCGGCCTCGCGGGGGAATTCAGCGGGGTAATCGGTGAAGCGGCGGTACATGATGTCGTTGACCATCGCGTACCGGACCCGGCGAAAGGCGAGCCAGTCGAGGTCCACATCGCTGAGGCTGTGCTGAAGCAGGACGATGTATCTCTGCCTGGACAG
>CAZFTV010000010.1:16934-18620 GCA_964521765.1 uncultured Eubacteriales bacterium | reverse complement strand
CCGCGTCCGGGGGGGGATGTTTTTATTGACCCAGTCCTCGGCGACGGCCCGGGTATCGGGCTCTGTGAGCAGGGTGTTGAATCGCGCGACGCGGACGACGTTCGGAACGAAAAAGGCCGCGGCCAGGGCGAAGGCCAGGCCTTTCTCCACGGCCCGACGGGCAGGGAGACGGACGCTGCGCAGAAGAGGCCCCACCCGTTCCATGAGGAAATCCAGGAACACTGCGGCGATGAGGATGAAGAAGGGGGCGAGGGGCAGCAGGTAGCGGGCGGCATAGGTTTTCCAGGAGCCGATCATGGCGAACATCACCAGGGGCATGCTGAGCAGAAGGATGTCTTTTTTTCTGCGGCGAATCAGCCCCAAAACAACGCCGCCCAGGCACAGCGCCTGGGCCAGGAAGCCGATGTTTTCCCTGAACCCGTGGCGGAGATAGAACAACCAAGCGGGGATAGACGTGGACGTGCCGAAGTGCCCGACCGAGGTCAGATGCAGGGACTGCCAGAGAAAATCCGCCCTGAACCTCTGAAAATTGAGGACGGCGTAGGGCGTCCCCAGGATGAAAACGGCCAGGAAGACGAGCCCCGCCCCGACCAGACGGGCGTCCAGCAGGAATCGCCACGGCGGTTTCCTGTTTTCCGCCAGGCGGAAGGCGTGGGCCAGGATGAGGGGCAGGAAGAGAAAGATGCCGCCGTACTTGGTGGTGAAGGCCAGGCCGATGAACGCGCCGGCCAAGAAATAATCCCCGGTCCGGCCCCGGACGTAGATCTTCCAGATAAATAAAAGGGCCGGAAGAAGGAAAAAGACCATGGTCACGTCGGGAACCATGTCGTGCGATATTTTGACGTGCTCCAGGGACAGGGCCAGGAGGAGCGCGGCCAGCAGCCCCGCCCGGACGCCGAACATTTCCCGCCCGACAAGAAATAAAATTAAGACCGTGGCCAGGCTGAAGAGAACGGTCACCAGCCGGCCGAGGATGATGAACGGCGTGGCGTCGCGCAGGAAAGCCTCGATGAAGTCCGAACGGCTCTCAAATGTACCCAGGGCTTTCCCCGTGAAATAATAGACATTCCACACTCCCGCGACCATGTAACTGTAAAGCGAGGGAACGTGAAAGAAGTTGGGATTCCAGTCTCCCTGGAAGTGCTTGACGGCCAAGCCGGCGAACCAGCTCTCGTCCACGTGATAGATGGATGGAAGCCCCCAGCCGATGCCGATCAGCCTGGCGGCCAGGGCCAAGATGAGTATTCCGCACAACGCCCAGCGTGCGGCTGGCGAGGTGGAGGGGGCGTTCATTTTGGACTAATATAGCGCAATCGCCGCGGGCTGACAACACGGGGGGGGCCTAAATCTGAAATTCAGTCACCTTCATATGACGCTGCTTAATCGACAATTTCGGGGGAGAAACTATTTTTTTAAAAGGGAGAGGGCGTTGGAGGCCAGCATTTTTATGTCGGCCGGGGACCGGACCTGGGCCAACTTGCGGAGGATGTAGGAAGGCCTGAGATAGAAGGCGCGCACGGCCCGGCGTCGCAGCAGCCAGACCTCCCGGGGGGACATATCGCCCGAGGAAATGAGCGGAAAGTCCGTGCTGTCCCAGGAGTCGAGGCCGGCCGGTATCCAGCCCTTGGCCACGGCTTCCTCCCGGAGACTGGTGCCGATGTCGGGCGTGGCGATGGCGAAGGAGGC
>CAZFTV010000010.1:0-16924 GCA_964521765.1 uncultured Eubacteriales bacterium | reverse complement strand
GAGCTTCAGGCTTCTGGCCAGGGCGATCGTCTTGAGAGCCATGTCCCGGGTCTCGCCCGGAAGCCCGAGGATGAAGTATCCCAGGACGCGGATGCCGTAACGGGTCAAGAGGCCCACGGTCTTGCGGACCAGGGACGTCGTGATGGGCTTGGCGTATCTCTCGAGCAGGCCGTCGTCGCCGCTTTCAATGCCCACCGAGACCGTATGGCAGCCCGCCTTTTTCATCCAGGAGATTTTTTCCTCGTTGAGGGTGTGAACGTCGGCGTTGCAGCTCCAGGTGAAACGCAGGCCGTCCGAGATCATGGCCCGGCAGAGCTCGACCACGCGGTTTGTGCTGATCGAGAGCGTGGGGTCCTGGAAAAGGATCTCCCTGACGCCCAGGGCGCTCAAGCGCCGAAGCTCGGGAATGACGTTGGCCACGGGACGGGATCGGTAGCCGAACGCGCCGGCCGTGCAGAACCGACAGCGGTAAGGACAGCCCAGGGAGGTCACGACCACGGTGAAGGGCAGTCGGCGGGCGATGGGAATCCGGTACTTGCGGAAATCGAAGAGGTCGTGCCGCGGAACGGGGATGGAAAATTCGCGGGAGAGCCGTTCTTGAACAATTTCTGCATGCAATAATCCTAAAAAACCGCAGTGGAATCCGTTTCCCAGAGCCGCAGAAGATATGGGCCGAAACGAAAAAGCACTGTTACTTAACCGACGTTCTTCGGAGGTCACGAGCTCGCCGTCCCGCCGGTAGATCAGTCCCCGCAGGGGACGGCTCGCTTCGCCGGCCAGGTAGGCCTGAAGGTCGGGTTCGGAGAAATCCGTGAGGCAGGCGTCCAGGGCGGGATGGCTCCGGAGAAGTTTGCGTCCCTCGAACTTCAGAATGCCGGCCGAGGCGATGATTTTCATTCCCGGGCGGGCGGCCTTGACCGCCGAGGCGAGGGCCAGGTCGGATTTGAGGGTGGCGGTGCCGGTGGTGAAGATGACGGCCTGGAAGCCGCCGTCCAGGATGCGTTCGAGACACCCGCGGGCGTCGATGGCGTTGATGATAGCGTCCAGGACGCTGACCCTGAAGGAGCCGTCCAGGAGGCCGCTGAGGACGATCAGGTCCTGAGGCGGCCAGTAGTAGTCGGCCTTGGAGGAAAAGCTGCAGTAGTAATCGCGGATATAGAGCTTGTCGCCCGGCGGGTTCAGGAGGAGGACGTCCGCCACTCTTCTTTCAGAAAGCGATGACCAGCGCGGCGCCGTACTCCGGACCGCCCAGTTCGATCAGCCTGTCGTTGACCTTGAAGCTGGCCTTGGTGTACTTGGCCTTGAAATTCAGGAGGATGGGGAATTTCTTGGCGAAGCGAATGTACACCCCTCCCAGCCCGTGATAGCCCCGGACATAATTGAAATAAGAGCCGATGGGGTTGTTTTCGAAAAAAAGATAGAAATCGATGCCGGCGCCGGCGTAGGGCTGGACAAAACCCAGGGGAAGGACATAACGCAGTCCCAGGGAGACGGGAATGAGCACGAGCGTCGTCGGTTCCTTGCTGTAAGTCAATTCCCCCTTTTTGTTTATGGCCTTGAGCTCGAGGTAGAAGTCGATGTTGAAGAGCAGCGTTGAGGACAGGATGAGGCCCTGAATGGAGCTTCCCTCCTGATAGACGGTTTTAAACAGCGGCTCCCGGATGCTGTACTGACCGGTAAAGAATTCGAGGGTTCCCTGCCTTTCGGAGGCCAGGGCCGGCCCGGCGATAAAGAGGGCCGCCAATAACAATCCCGTCAAACGGTAGAAGGCCTTCATCTGGACCGGCTTCCTGCCTTCAGCATAGCACAAGCCCTCTCCAAAAAAAAGAAGCCGTCCTTCCGGCCGGCGGGTCGGCGCGAAGGACGGCATCGAATTCGAAAACGGACCCCGCCCTTGAGCTAAAAACCGTATTCGAGACCCAGGAGGAGGTTCAGGCGGAACAGACTGGCTCGTCTTTCGAGCGTCTCGACCATGACATCGACATAATGAACCTTCAGGGTGGCGAAGGCGGAAAGATTGCCGCCGATAACAAAAGTGCCGGAGACCATCAGGCCGGGATCGACCTTAAAAAATTTATTTTCAATGAACGTGACCGAGGAGATGGACACATCCTGGCTTTCATAAGGCGCCTCCTCGGCGAGCTCGAAATCATCCAGGGAATAAAGCTTGCCGAAGGAAAAACCCAGAATCGGCCCCGCGGAGATGTCCATTGTGTCCGTTTGGAAAAGGGAATACAGCGCCCAGGCATAAACGGTCCACATGTTGGAAGTCAGCCGGTTGACCTGCTGCGGCTCCCCCCCGTCTTCCGAGACGACCCATATTTTGGAGGCCAGGGCATCGGCATCAAAAGCGACCTCCCGGTAGGTGTCGTACAGGAACGGGTGAGGCAGGCTGGCTTCCAGGGCCGGTTTGGCGTACAAGAGCTGCAGGCTGGCCCCCAGGCCGGCGCTGAATTTGGGGTTGATGAGCTTGCCCACGCCGAGGTCGAAAACGGGGTTGACCTGCTGGCTCAGGGTCTCCGTGATGGTGGCGGTCTCTCCGTAAAGGTCGAAATCCGTCGTCACGGAGAAAGAGGGCTTGAGGAAGAGGGTTCCTCCCGGACTGCCGCGCAGGAACATGCCGGGACGCGCCAAGCTGGGGGCGGCGGACTTCACCGCGGGCTTGAGAGCCGGCCTTTCCACGGTTGCGGCCGCAGGCTGTTCCACGGGCTGAGGCTCCGGGTCCTGCCAGAAGGTGACTTTCACGCCTTCGGGCAGGGTGGCGACGCTGTGCGAGGGGACGCGCGAATCCAGGTCGAACACGACCCGGGCCACGGTCGACTGGAATTGCCCGGTGCGAATGTTCAACAGGCCTGTGGCGTTGACCTCGGTGATCGGCGGGGCCTCGATCACGGAGACGGGACTGAAATCGATGACCAGGCGCTTGGGGCCGATCAGGGTGAAGGTTTCGATGAGAAAGGGCCCCTCGATCTTGATCATCACCACGAGCTGGCCGGCGATGTCGATCTTTTCGTATCTGATTTCCTTGATGACGGAAACGGTGCCTGGCGCGGGTTCAGACGTCTGGGGAGCCTGTTCCTGGGCGATTCCAACGGTCGCCAGGCCGGCCAGGAGGACGAGGCTGAGAAAGATGCCTTGGATGCGGGTTAGTGAAAACTTCAAGAATACCTCCATGGTGTTAGAGAGATAAGGGCTGTGTGCACGGCCCTTCAAGGTCGTCGAGCATGACTGTCGATATGACATACGTGTAGCCGACTCCGGGCTGGATATTGGTGTCGAAAAAGGAAAACTTCCCGCTGACGGCGGTCAGCAGCGTGAAGGCCGAGGAGCTCTCGGCGGATTTTTTCCGGTAGATCCTGTATTCCTGGATGTTTTCGGGGCTGTGTATCTTGGAATTATCCGCCCATTCCAGGAGATTTCCCTCGACGCGGTAAAAGAGGATTTCATCCGCCGTCCGCCGAGCCCGAAAATTGCCGGGGGGGAAAGGAAACTCTTTAATTCTCTCGAACCACTTCTCGGCCATGAACTGGCTGCCTTTTTCGTTGGGATGGGTTCTGTCCTCGCCCCAGCAGTAAAGAGACTCGGGGCCGCCGTCTTCCGCCGGGTAAGCGGCAAAGTCCTGGTTGAGGTCCACCAGGGGAACGGGGCGCTCTCCGGCCAGCAGGCGGATCCGGGCGTTGAGGTTGGTCAGCCTGACGGGGAAAGCATTCCGGCCGTACTTCGGAATGCAGGTGGCCAGGGCGGGCAGGAGTCCGTATTCCAAATTGCGGCGGAGCATTTCCCTCAAGTTGAACACCGTCGTGTCCAGAGAATAATCGCTCCAGATGATGTCGTTTGTTCCCTCCAGGATGAGAATGTAGCGGGCCTTATGCTCGGCCAGAAGAGGATCCAGGCGGGCCAGCCCTTGAATGGTGCTTTCACCCGGAGCGCCCTCGTTGATGACTTTATGCTCCCCGTAGCTTTGAGAGAGGAGGGCTTCCAGCCGGATGGGATAAGCTTTTTCGGGGACATAATCCGTGGGCTCGTCGATCCCGTTTTCATCGCAGACGCCGGAGGTGATGCTGTCTCCGAAAGCGATATAGACGTTCTCCTTGAGGTCGGGGTTGTAGATGAGGTCCGGAAGAGACGCGGCCCCTCTTTGGCGCGGCGCGACCTCAAAGGAAGGAAGCCTGTCGTTGGATCGCCCGCCCGGTAAGGGCAGGAAGAACCATTCGCTCCGGAGAGATGCGCCCTCGGGCCTGACCAGGGCAGCACGATCCCCCTGGAGGGCCAGGGGAACAAAGGGCTGTTGGCCGGCAGCGGAGGGCAATTGGCTTTCCCCGAGCCAGCCCTCCGGTTGCCAGCAGCGGATCCATTCCTCTCGCCCCTGCGCCTCATACCGGACCCAGGAGACAACCGGCAAAACTCCGAAAGCCAGGTCCGCCGAAGGAAAGACATCGTTGGCGCCGTCGTTGCGCGTCAGCGCCACGGCCGGAGACCACTTCCGACCGTCCCACGTCCTGGCCAGAATTTCATAGTCCTGTCCGTCAAAGCCCGACCACACAAGCCAGATGCGGCCGTCCCCCCCGGCGGAGGCTCGAGGCGTGATGTTGGGCGTCCTTGAGCCCGGGGTCATCAGAAGCTCGTCCGACCAGGCCTTCTCGTCGAACGTGCTGGAAAACACCTGCTCCCGAGCAGGCGTGACGGCCGTCCAAAAAGCCCACAGGATTCCCCTGGCGTCGCACAGGAGGCGCGGGGAACTTGCCTCTTCCGAGGCCGATGATATCGTCCAGGACGAACCCGAAACTCCGTTTTCGACACGAACCGCCTGGCTTCTCGCGTCATCCTCGACCCAGACAAGCCAGGCTCCGCCGTTGGAATCAAAGGCGCAATCCCAGGGAAGAGAGGGTTGCAGGCGGGCTTGGAACCTGAGCCGGGGCTGAAGGTTCTCGTCTATGGCCTCTAGTATAACCTGTTTTTTATGGCCATTGTCCTCTGTCCAGGCAGCCCAGAGGCGACCCCTCCCGTCTTTTTTTAGCTTGGGCGGGCCGGCCCCCGGGCCGAGCGCGATGTGTCGGGACTCGACCTTGCCGCTCGAAGGGTCGAGGATCTGGAGCAGGAACCGGGAATCCCCCGCAAGCCGGATGATCACAACCTCGCCGCGCTCGTTGAATTCAGGTTTGGTTAAGGAAATCTCAGCGGCAATGGCTTGTCTGAAAGAGGAAATCAAGAGGAAAAGCGAGAAAACGGCGAGCGACAATAAAACACCCTTAAAAAACCTCTTCTTATTCATGATGGTAAAGCGATAATCATGATAATTATTTATGAGGATTTATTCAAGCGAAATTATTCCCGCCCTCCATATCGCCGCGCTCTCGGCTGTTTGCGGCGGGCGCGCTGAGTTGACGACCGGAGAATAGGCGCCGCGGCCCGCCCCCCGAGATCCGGCCGCCGGGGGTTCCAAGTTGTGTGTCTCCCAAGACACACAACCGCCGGGGAGCTTGAGGGGGGCAGCGGGGCCTCACCGGGAGGACAGGCGAAGAGGGTTCCCCCTCCAAGTTGACTTGGCCTTCCCGGCTGTGAAATAATCAAAAAAAATATATTTCCAGAACATGAATCTTTCCAGAACAAAAAAAAACGCGCTTTCCGTTTTATCCGCCTCGGTCATTGTCGTTCTGGTTTCTATGTCTCTAGCCATTTTCTTTTTTGATCATCAGCTTATCGTCTTCAAAAAAGTCCTCCCCGAAAAAATCGCGATATTCACCAGCGTCTCGGACCTGGGGCCGCTCCTAAGATATTTTCTATTGTTTTTGCCCGTGGTGGCCTTGTCCGTCCTTGTCCCGGGCGCGCTCCGGGCTCGCCGGACCGGACAGGCTCTCGCCGAAGGCCTGGCCGGTCAGACTCTGACGCTGGTTCCCCTTCTTTTTCTAAGCTTCGGCCGCTTTTTTTCCGGGAAGCATCTGCAATTCATTTTCTCCCTCCCCCTTTATCCCCTCCTTGTCGCCGGGGCGGCAGCGAGCGTTTTGTTTTTGAATGCCTCCTACCATCTCGAATTCCGATTATCCGATTTCATCAGAGAAAGAGCCTTCCCCGGGCAGCGGGCGCGGGAGGGGCGCGGGAGAACGGTGATTCTCCTCGGCCTGGCGGGCCTGCTTCTCGTTCACTTCATGACCCTGAGCCCGTTTTTCCGGAGGTTCTCAAGCCTGATGATTTTCACCGGGGATGAGCCCAAGTACCTCAGGATGACCCACTCCCTGGCCACCGACGGCGACCTGGACGTGACCGATGATTTTGTCGGCGACGAGGTCGAAGTCCAGTGGCGGCTCGAGCAGGCGCGGGCCGCGGGCGAGAGGGCGATCGGCCACTTTTCGATCGTCGGACGGGACGGAGGCATCTACCATTTCCATATGCCCGGAATATCTTTCTTGATTCTGCCCGGATACCTCCTCGACCTGGCCGTTTTCGAGCGGGACATCCCCAATACCCAGGCCCTCATGTTTCTTCCGGCCAGGATGGTGTTCACTCGGCTCATGTTTTTCATGCTGGCCCTGGGCATGTTTTTGCTGGCGGCGAGGTTTTTTTTCCGGATGTTCGGCTCCCGGGCCATCGCCGGCTTTCTTCTCCTGGCCCTGGTCTTGGCCACAAAGGTGCCGGAGTTTCTCTTTCAGGTCTATCCGGAATCCGCGGCGATTTTTTTCCTGCTCCTGGGCCTCAACGCCGTGTTCTTCCCCTTCCGGAACAAAGGCTGGAACGCGTTTTCGCTCGTCCTGGCGATAGGATGTCTTCCCTGGCTGCACCAGAGGTATATCCCCTTGGCGGCGTGTCTTTACGGGCTTTTTCTTTTCCAGGAATTCTTCGAGCGCAAGAGCTGGAAACACGCTTTAACGGTGAGTCTCGCCCTGACGGCGGCGGGGCTCGGCTATCTTTATTATTTTTTCGCCCTCACCGGAGATCCATGGCCCTGGAGCCTGTACAGCCTGTGGGGCACAAGCTACACCCGCTTGGCCATTCTGCCCTCCGGCTTTTTCGGCTACCTGTTTGATACGGGATCGGGCCTATTGTCCCTAGCGCCCGTTTTCTTTTTTACCCTGACGGGCATTTATTGGGGAATCAGGCTCGACAGACGGCGCGCCGTGAAGCTCTTGGCGCTCATCCTTCCCTATTTCGGCTTGATCAGCGTCACCCCATGGCACGGCCTGGCTTGGGAAACGGCGCGCATGAGCCTGGTTCTTTTTCCGGTCTTTCTGGCATTCGCCGGCTACAATCTCCGGGCCGTCGCCTCTCGCACATCCTGGGCCCATATCGTCTTCTATGCGGCCGGCCTGGGCTTTATCCTATGGAACAGGCTCCACCGTCTGTGGGACATCAGCCTGGGAAACGTGCTGATCCTGCCTCACCAGGTCGGTTATATCATCCAGTGCTTCATCGTCCTTGTCCTGTTCTATCTGGCCTTCTGGGGCCTGGACGTCCGGGCGCAGAAAAAAAGACGGGCTCTCCCTTCCCTGGACCAGGTCCGGCGGCTTGTGGAGCGCGCCCTCCAGCGGCTTCGGGCCGTCGGCCGCGGCGCGGCGCCTCGAAGGGCGCTGACCGTTCTGGCCGTGGTCCTGCCCGCCGCCTATATCCTCGTCTTCCTTAAGAACTGGGACGACAAAACGCTGGCCATGTCCTATTTTGACGCCCTGAACAAGGTCGAGCGATCGAGCCAGGCCGCCCTTCAGCCTAAAGGTTATTCCTCCTCGAGCCGGCGGAAGGGGGAGGCGAAGTTCATGGATATTTTCAACTGGACGGTTCCGATTGAATTGCTTCCGGAACGGAACCGGACCGTCGTCCGCTTCGGGCCTGGCTACCTGGCTGACCGATGTCCTCCCGGCAGTTACAAGGTGGACCTTGAATTCTTTGACCCGCCCCCAGAATTGACTCTGCTCGCCTTCGATTTTTTGAGAGAGAGCCGGGAGATGCCCATCGATCCCCACTCCGGGAGGGTCATCGTCTCGACCATTTATCTGGTTTTTCGGGACATGCCCGTCTCACCGGAGTTCGTCATCCGTCATGAGGGCCGCATCGTCCGGCCGGTCAAGGGGGTGATGCATTTTTTCCCCATTCCCAGCCTGGTTTTCGACAAAAAGCTGATCGTGCGGCTGTCCGAAGGTTTGTACCCCAACTGTATCCGGACCAACGGGACGCACACCTATCTTGGTTTTATAGCCAATACGCGCAAGGATAATTCGTCTTTTCGCTTAAACCTCTCCCTTTTGGAGAAACCAGGCGGCGGGAAGGGGACCAAGGAGACCCCCCTGGGCGCGTATTCCATAAAACTCCGGAACAGGGGACGGCACAAATTCGACATCCGCCTGGACCGGCCGGATAAGATTTGGCCGGAAGAGGGGACCATTATTTTTTCCGTCAGCGACGCCCGCGGCCGCCCGATGGCCTGCCGGAGCGTTTGGCTGCCCTTCCGGAAAAACGCCTGGTTGATTTCCTTTGGAATGGAACGTCCTTATGGGCAGCCGCCTCCCCCTGGCCTCCCCTGATAGGGGGGCCGCCGGCTAAAGCTTCAGCCGGCTTTTATTCATTTGTTTGGCTTTAGGATTTTTAGCCTCCCCCGTGAGGCAATCAAATAATAGCTCTTCCGGACGGCTTCAGCCGTAATGGGGTCGGGCTTTCCCCACAAGAGGAGATAATCAACTTTATCCGAATAGCCGGAGATATCTATATCCATGGGTCTCCCGAACACCGTTTGAACCCACTCTTTCCCGTCGGCGGGGGGCTGAAAACCGTCTTTGAAATGGATCGGGAAGTAGTCGTATTGAACCTCATAATTCCCCAGGTTGATCCCGCCGTTATCGAGGCAATAATAATTGGAGGCGTTGATGAAAATTCCGACTTTTCTCGATTTCCCGTAGCCGTCAAAATAAAGCGGCAAGATGATTTTATTGTTTTCAATTCTTTTTATGCCCAGCGTATATTCGTGCAGCTCCTTGTTCAAGATTTTGCAATCGTTGATAAGGCAGGCCATGTTGGCCAGCGAAATGCCGCCGACCAAGATGATAAAAGCGCGCTTCCACGCCAGGCTATCGCTTTCCCTAAACCAGGCCAGTATTCCCAAGAGCACAAGGAGGGACATTCTCTCGTTAACCCAGCCGCCCGGTCCCAAATCCCGGGGCAGGATGAGATACAGAATGAACAGCGCGAAAATCAGAAACAGAAAGGAACCCCGGCCAGCGGCTTTCTCCGGGGAACTTCCGCGGCGGGCCGGGTTGGCCATCCACAGGGTGTGAATGAACATATAGAGCATCAAGGCTGACACCAAGCAGGCGATCGCCGATTGGTTTTCGCTATAGGAGACCAGGATTCTCAGGGAGAAGAGTTCTTTCAATAACTGCCAGGCTCGAGAGAATCCAAGCCCCGGGGCGCCGCCCCGCATGAGGCGAGAAGAGAGAAGATAGTTGAGCAATAAAAGGCTCGAAGGAAGCAGGCCGCCGAGAGTCAACAGGATTTTTTTTAGGCGTTTGCGGAAAGAGAACACCGACAAGAACGCTATGGACAGCAGGAGGGTGACGTAAGTTATGAGATGAGTAAAATAGATGACCACGAGAAGGAGGTTTAAAAGGACTATTCTTTTTGCGGTCAGGCGCTCTTTGTTTTTCCACCAAAAGCCCAAGGCCAGGAAAAACAGCGGCACGCTGAAGGCGAAATTGTAGAATCCCATCAGCAACAAATAGTTGTATATGAACAGAAAGCTCATAAGGCCGATCAGGCTTCTCCCCTTGTTCACGGAATCCAGGAAATAGAAGATGGCCAGGGGAAACATGATCACGTAGATGGTAAGAAGGATTTTTTCGGCAGCTGTCGGGGAGAAAACGGCCATGAGCATGGCCAGGGAGATATGGGAAAGCCAATTTGGAAATAAGCTTAAATTGAGGTCATAATGCTCTCTAAAGCGATAGTCGGAGTTGCGGAATTCTCTCAGCACCTGAGAATTGTATATATGGCTGGGCCCGTCCTGAGTGGGTACGTACTTGAAAATCCAGATGGGGAGCAGGTAAACGCAGATTAAAAGCGCGACGACAGCCGCCTTTAAGCTTGAAAAAGCCGGGGTTTCATGCCTGCCGGCCCGGCTCAAGAGGCTGTTTTCACTTGGGGAAGCAAGCGGTTCGTCCACAAGATAATAAATATCAGAAAGCACGCGGGAATTTCAATCTTTCCGGGCGGGCCCTGATCCTATTCCAGCCCCTAGGCTAAAAAAGCGGCTCTTGACAGCCACGGCCCTTTCCTGTATACAACTAGTGCTGCTTTTCTATTTGTTGACATCAAGGCGCGGCCTAAGCAATACTTTTATATAATTTATGCTAAGGAGAGTGTTATGAGAAGGATTTTCCATGGCGGCCTGATCATGCTGCTTCTGTCGGCGGCCGCCCTTTCTGCTGCGATGAACAACAAGGTCACGGTAGCTCAGGCAGGGGGCAAAATCCGTTGGACAAAAATCGCCCTGGGCCCGGAAGGTATTGCCCACGTCGTCTATTCCGATGAGCTGGAGGCGGAAGTCCGAACGCCTATACTCTATGTTTCATACAACGGCCAAAACGCCAGCAGTCCGTTCCTAGTAACAAGATCTTGGGATACCGCCGCTATGCAGGCCTCTGTGGCCGTGAGTTCCAGGGGACTCATCGCTGTCGTCTGGTCCGAACCCAGGAGCGATTCCATTTTTTTAAGGGTCTTTGACCCGGCCGCGAACGCTTGGCTGACGGAGGAACGTGTATCCAATTGGGGTTCCGATGAGCCGGAGGTGGTCGTCGATAAAGATGGGAATATTCATGTCTTTTTTTATGACGGCGGGGAGGGCCGGATTTATGTCCGCTCTAAAGTCAACGGCGTTTGGGAGCCGCATGCCCTCATCTCCAAGTCTGATGCCCGCTGCGTCCAGGGCGGCATCGCCTTGGACAGCGAGGGCTATGTCTGGGTCGTATGGCTGCAGCGGGATTGCAGCGATCCGAGCTTCTGCCAGTACAAGGTGCACTACCGGAAGCGCCTGTCCACCACGCCCGGCTGGACGTCTCAGCACTGGGTGAACGAGGAAGGGTTGAGCCAGGAGCGCCCGGCCATAGCCGTCGGTCCCGACAACATTCCCTGGATCACTTGGACTGATGTTAACCACGATGAATCCGCGCAGGTCGTAGTCTGCCGACTGGACATGAACGAACCGCCGCTGGAGAGAATCACGGGCTCATGGACCCAGCATTTTCCCAAGATTGCCGTTGATATCAACAACAAGCCCCATATCGCCGTCCAACAGGGAGCGGGCGACGAGGGAGACGGAATCCTGTACCTCACCAACGCCGGCGGGAGCTGGACCCAACAGATGATGGATGGCCCCTGGACGAAGTGCGGCGGGATTGCGGCCGACGGATACGGCAACGTGGCCGTAAGCTGGTCCGGGTTCTATGGCGACGGGTCGCATGTTTACATCAATTCCATAGAGCCTGTCTCTCCCAAATATTTTTACGCCCCCGTCAACCTTTCGTCTTCGTTGATCATGAGCGGCGCGAGGAAGGCACCCAAGATCACCTACAACTTGAGCTGGAGCGCCAATCCGGAAAATGATGACCGGTATCTGAACGGGTACAATATTTATATGAAGGAAGACACGGGGAGTTTTCAACTCTTGGAGGCGGTGACAAAATCGACGTTCAGCCGAAGCTTTGAATTCGATCAGGTGAACGTCAAGCGCGTTTTCGCCATCTCCACGGTCAACCTGGGCGGAGCGGAGAGCGTTCTGGAGGAATTCTAGCTCCTTGAAAAATAACGGGCTGAGGCCGCGCATCGCGTTGTGGGCGGCTGCCTGTCTCTGTCTCGTCAGCCTTTCGGCCCAGGCCGCCGTTCGCATTTCCAATGCCCAGAGCGGCTGGTGCTGGTCGCCCCGGATCATTATCGACGGCTCGGGAAATATCTATGTCGTCTGGCTGGAGGCCTATAGCGGTTCGAGCGGCGACGTGTTTTTTTCCAGTTTCTCCGCTACTACGGGCGGGTGGAGTTCGCCCATCAATATCAGCAATAGCAGCCGCGTGGCCAGCGAGTCGAAGATGGTCTGCTGCATGGCCATGGACGGCAATCAACGCCTTTATGTCGTCTGGTGCGAAGAGGGCGTCGGCGTCAGGCTGAGGACCTACAGCAACAATTCTTGGAGCGGCATCGAGACGGCGGCTTCCTTCGGCGACCCGGACTTGAGCCGCGTGGCCGTCGACGGCGCGGGCAACCTGTTTATCGTCTGGTATTCTTACTGGAATGGTGAAGTTTGGTCCCGGGCCAGAGTGGGCGGGACCTGGGAGGGCACCCGGCTGATCAGCAATGACCGCTATCGATCGAAGTTCCCGGAGATCGGCCTAAACAACGGAGTGGTCTATGCCGTCTTCACCGAGAGCACGACGGATTACCAGGTCATGTACGTCCGTCGAGATACCGGCTTCAACTCGGGCTGGAGCGCGCCGGAACCGGTTCATACAGAGTATCCCCTGGCCCATGAGGGCCCCGGCGTGGAAGTGGATTCGAACGGCATTGCTCATGTCACCTATGTCCGCGTTTTCCCCGACGATAGCGCCAAAGCCGTAGGCTACTCCTACTGGACGGGCTCCGGATTTACCGCGCCTTTCGATTTGAGCGGCTGGTCCATAGTCCACTGGCCCTTCTTGACGGAAAAAGACAATATCATCCATGTGATCTGGCAGGAGGGGAGCGCCGACGGAGGAAGTCTCTATTTCCGCAGCGGACAGAGGACCAGCTGGTCGGGGATCAACTACGTGATCGATTCGGACAACGCCATCCATATGGATCTAGACGTACATCCTAACGGTCAGCTGGGTTTCGTTTGGAGCGCTTCGGGGGCAATCTACTATGGTACTGCCGCCGGAGGCGGCGGCGGCGGCGGGGGCGGCGGACCGGCACCCCCTCCTCCCAATCAGGCTCCCACGGCGGATTTTAATTTCTCTCCGGAAACAGGGTTCGCTCCCCTGACGATCGGATTCGACGGCACAGCCTCCCGAGACGCGGATGGCATGGTTGTGCAGTGGAACTGGCAGTTCGGCGACGGAGAGCAAGGTTCAGGGGGGCAACTTTTACACACTTTCCAGACCCAGGGGATCTTCCAGGTCAAGCTTACGGTTGTCGACAATTACGGGCTGACGGACAGTGTTATCAAGCCGGTTGAAATCCTGGGCATCTTGCCGCCTTTGAATATCCGCTGGGAGACATTCGTGGATCAGAGCGTATTCATGAGCCGCTATGTCACGGATGTCACCTGGGAGAGGAATCCGGAGAACGACAGGTTCGGCATCGTCATGTACAGAATTTTCCGCAAGAAAGAGGGAGAATCGGGCGGTTGGAAGTATATCGCCGAGACGACGGCGGACGTCTTCAAGTACAGGGATACGGACGTGCAGCAGAAAGACATGTATGCCTACAGCGTGACGGCCGTGGACGCCGAGGGGCACGAAAGCCGCCTGGGAGCTCAGGGCGGCTCTTCATCCTCAGACGACTCGACCTCGGGACAAAAAAAACCGCCCGACCGGACGCGGGAAGACCGGAAAGCCGTCAAAATAAAGTGAAGGCCAGCGCCAGGCCGGCGCCGACTTCGATTCCTCCCAGGTCCACAACGAGACCGTTTTCCTCGGCTAGGGCCCTGGTCCACTTGAGGAAAGCCTTGGCTTTCAGGAGGGGAAAGGACGACGGCCCCCAGTACAGCCCTGCTTGGAGACTGATTCCAGTCGCATAGCCGGTTGTGTCATGAAGGGGGCTGCGTTCCTGATAGCTGAAAAAAACCGGGCCGGCTGAAGCATACGGCCGGAAAGATCCAATCTCGAGAATAACCCGCAAGCCGAGGTCGAGGGGCCTGATGGCCGTTCGCGACTCCTGGCCCGTAACCGTGGATCGGCCCTCCAGGGAGAAATGCCGGTTCTCGACCGCCGCCGCCAGCGACCAAAAGCTCTTTCTCAGGAAGACTTGAGAAAAATCGACGGCCAGAGCGGACGCCGTCTGCTCGCCGAAAACGGCTCCGAATCGCTCGTCGGCCAGATGCACATTCGCCAGACAGGCCCCGAGAAGGGAGGTTTGCGGCCGTGAATGCGGAGCTTGGGACCCGGCGTGCGGTGTCGGCTCCCGCTCCTCGGCCGGCGGAGAGGGCAAGGCCGGCCGGATTTCCGGGGCCGGGGGCTTCATCCCGGCCGCCGAGTCGAGAAACGTGACCTTGAGGCCGTCCGGCAGCCTGGAGATGAGGTAGAAAGGCCTCTGCCCCGAAAGCTCAAAAACGACGCGGGCCGTGTCGGTTTTCGGAAGGCCCGTCCTGATCTTTTCGACCCCCATGGCCCCGATAGGAATCTCCGGCGGAGAGCTCACCTCCCGGACCGTCGTCAGGTCGATGACCAGGCGCGGAGGATCTTGCAGCTCAAAAAAATTGTGCTGGAACAATCCCTCGACTTGAATGATTACTTCAAGTTCACGGAGATGAAGGGCATGGCGCACGGAGGCCAGGCGAGACGGCTCTTCCGCCCCGAGCCGGACGCCGGGCCCGGCGATCATGAGGGCGGCGAGGCCAAGCAGGAACAAGCCTCCCCTTTTTCTCTCGGCCATTTTTCGTATCCTTACTAGAGGTGAATTTCTATATCACATTCCGAGCCCGTTAGTAAATACGCCCTCCGCCCGGGCACGCTCCTTGCTGTTTTCGCCCCGACGAGCCCGGCCAAGCTGATCCTGTTCATGTCCTCCGCCGCTCTGATCTGGACGGCGCCGGTGCTTGGGCCGAGATCTCGGAGAGCGGCCCGGCGGCGGAGAGGCGGCCATAGCTGTTGACTTTCCTTTCTCCGGCGGCTAAATTAATAACAATGATTCCTCTTTATTCTCCGAAGACAAGGTCCGCCCCGTTCGCAGCGGCGGCACCGGGTCCGTCGCATGCCGCGCCCACAGCTCTTCCGGGGGCCGGGACCAGGATCAAGCCCCCCCTCCCCCGGCCGACCTGAGTTCTCTCCGGCCCAAGTTCGATTTTCGCGGCCGGATCATCTTTCAGTCGAACATGGACGGCGACAGCGAGATCTACATCCTCACCGCGGCGGGGGTGACCAAGCTCACCGACAACACCTGGCAGGACGAATATCCCCGCGTCTCCCCGGACGGCCGGCGCATCGCCTACAGCGCCAACCCCGAGGGAAAGTTCCAGATCTACACGATGAACATGGACGGAACGGATATCATCCGGGTGACGAACGCCCCCCATGACGCCATGGAGCAGGCCTGGTATCCGGACGGGAAGAGGATCGCCTTCACCGTGGAAGCGCCCGGCAGGAATTTTTCCATGTGGACCCAGGACCTGGAGACCGGAACGGCGGCGCCCCTCCTCCCCGATTTCCGGGGCTCGAACGCCCTGCCGGATTTTTCCCCGATCGAGCCCCTGATGGGTTTTACGGGCAAAAGGCTCGTCGGCTGGGACGTCTATCTCCTCGACCTGGCCACGGGGCGCTGGAGGGAGCTGGTCACGGGCGGCCGGAGCTGCAGGCCCCGCTTCTCCCCGGACGGCAAAAAAATCGCCTACGTTTCCAACGAGGCGGACGGCAAGGGGGACATCTGGATCATGAACCCCGACGGCAGCTCGAAGGAGCGCCTGACCGAGCGGGACGACATGCATGATTATTTCCCCTCCTGGTCCCCGGACGGCAAGTACATCGTCTTCTGCTCGGACAGCCTGGGCCGTTTGGACAGGGGGCGCTGGGCGCTTTTCCTGGTGAAGGTTTCGACGCGGCGCGTTTTTCCCCTTTTCGACAGCGGCCGTCGCGACCTCTTCCCCGAATGGCGCTGAGCCGGCCGAACGGGCCTCAGTTCATTCTTTTAAACAGGAAGCGCCACAGGTATTCCCGGGGAATGCCCAGGATCTGCGGCCGCCACAGCCTGTCGCACTGCTCGCAGGCGGCCAGGCCCTTGATGTCTGCGGCGGCGACCCTCCGGCGCAGTTCTCTCATCCGTTCGCCGTTCCAGATCTCCGCCAGCGAAGAATCCCGGACATTGCCCACGGGATAAAGGCCGTGGAAGTCCTGGGTGCAGGGCAGGACGCTTCCATCCCAGAAGATGATGAGCGCCTGCCAGAGGAAGGTGCAGGGCAGGTAGCGGCCAGCGGGTCGAGCGGCCCCCTTGTCTCCGGCCCAGTTGTGAAGGTTCTTGACCTTGATTTTGTCCAGCGGAAGGCCCCAAAAGCGGGCCAGGAAAGCCTCCCGCTTCTTTTTCCCCTCGCCCCGGAAGAGTCCGGGGAAATCGATGAGCTCCAGGATGGTGACCGGCCGGCGGGCGCCCATCTCTTTCTTGATCTCCAGGAAGCGGATGATGTTGGCCACGGTTTTCTCGAAATCCGCCCTGACCCGGATGCGCTCGTAGGTTTCCGCGTCGTAGCCGTCGAAAGAAAAAGCGAACTGGTCCAGGCCCGACTCGATCAACCGGCGGCTATTGTCCTCGTCGAGAAGGGTGCCGTTGGTGTGGAAACGGGTGATGATTCCCGCCCGCCGCGCGTAGCGGACCATGCGGAAGAAGTCGGGATGGAGCAGGGATTCGCCCCGGTGGAGGAGGTGGATGTCGAAGACAAAGCGCGAAGCTTCGTCGATAATCTTGCGGAACAGGCCGAAATCCATATAGCCCTTCTGTTTCTTGTCCAGGTCTTTGTTGGGGCACATGGAGCAGGCCAGGTTGCACCAGCTTGTCGGTTCCACCCACAAGCGGACGGGAAGATAGGGCAGGACGGTCGTTTTGCGCTTGTAACTCCAGAAGATGCGGGCCAGCCGCCGGTAATAGTCCAGGGTGTTCATAAGAATTCGACGGCATATTCTATCGGGAAACGCCCTCCCTGTCCATGAGCGTGAGGGATGGGGTTTCTCCTCACCAAAAACAGGATCGTGCGGCAGGGCGGGAAAATTAGGGG
>CAZFTV010000009.1:0-20938 GCA_964521765.1 uncultured Eubacteriales bacterium | reverse complement strand
CCGACTGCGCCTTCGCCCTCGTGGCCGCGCCCGATTACCTGGAGCACGTCGAGGACGACGCATCCCTCATCCGCGAGGTCGCCCGCGTGCTCAAGCCCGGCGGCCGGCTGGTGGCCTTCGTGCCCCACAGCGGCCGGTTTTTCTTGCTTCACAAGCTGAGGCCGGCGCTGGGCATGACCCTGGACTTTTACGGGCACAAGAGGGAGGGCTACAGCCTCAGCGGCCTCTCCGCTAAACTCTCGGCGGCGGGACTCGAGACGGCCGGTCACCTGACCTATTCCAAGTTTTTTTCCGAGTTCCTGGAGCTCCTGCTGAACGCGCTCTATGTCCGTTTCCTGGCTCCGCCCGCGGCTGAATCGCTCCGGGACGGCCGCATCCGGCCCACTACGGCCGGCGAGTTCGCTTCGAGCCGCAGGTCTTTCCGGCTGTACAGCCTCGTCTACCCTCTGATCTGGGTCTTCTCGCGCCTGGATACGCTTCTTTTTTTTCAGAGGGGTTACAGCCTGGCCGTGTGGGCCGAAAAATCGCGGGGGCCGCAGCGCCCCGCCGGGGGGGGCGGGCCGGAACACAGAAATGGGCGCGCGTAAGTCCGTCGGCCTGATCGTCGGCCCCCTGCTCTTCCTCCTCGCTCTCGTCATGCCCGTTCTGGGAGACAAACCCTCCGCCCGCAAGGTCCTGGCCGTCTTCCTGCTGGCGGCCGTCTGGTGGGTGACCGAGGCCCTGCCCATTCCCATCACCGCCCTGCTCATCCCCGTGCTCTTCACGGCCCTGCGCGTCGCCGGCGCCGAGGAGGCCTTCGCCCCCCTGGCCAACCCCATCATCTTCCTCTTCCTGGGCAGCTTCATCCTGGCCAGGGCCATGAGCCTCCACGGGCTCGACAGGCGCATGGCCATGATCATCATTTCCCGGAAGCGCGTGGAAGGAAGGAAGTCCCGGATGCTGCTGGCGTTCGGCTTCGTGTCCGCGGGGCTGTCCCTGTGGCTGAGCAATACGGCCGCCACGGCCATGATGTTCCCCATCGCCCTGGGGGTCCTGTCCGCCCTCCCGCCGGAGGAAACGGGGGCGCGGAGGCGTTCCTTCTCGATGTCCCTGCTGCTCATGACCGCCTACGCGGCCTCGGTGGGCGGGATCGGCACGCCCGTGGGCAGTCCGCCCAACCTCATCACCATCGCCATGCTGGACAAGCTGGCCGGCGTGCGCATTTCTTTTTTCCACTGGATGGTCCTCGCCGCCCTGGTGGCCCTGCCCATGATGGCCGCTCTGTATTTCGTCCTGAGAGTCCGGATGGGAAAGGAGGGGCCCCGCCTCGCGCCGGCCGCTCCCCTCGCGGGACAGAAGGCGGCCGGCCCCCTTTCCCGGGCGGAGAAGAACGTCCTCCTGGCTTTCGGAGTGACGGTGACGCTCTGGGTCCTTCCCGGCTTCCTTTCCCTCGTCCTCGGCGCCGACAACCCGGCCGCGCTCTGGTTCCAAAAAACCCTGCCCGAATCCTCGGCAGCCCTGGTGGGCGCCAGCCTTCTTTTCCTGCTGCCCGTCAACCTCAAAGAGGGCCGGTTCACGTGCAGCCTGGGCGAGGCGCTGCAGGTCGACTGGGGAACGCTCCTTCTCTTCGGCGGCGGGCTGTCCTTGGGCACTCAGATGTTCAAGAGCGGGCTGGCCGAGGCCATAGGAACAGCCTTCCTGGGGATCGGCGGCCGCTCGGTCGGCGTGCCGCTCCTCACCCTCCTGGCGGTCGCCTTCAGCATCTTCCTCACCGAGGTCGTGTCCAACACGGCCGCGGCCAACATGGTCATTCCCGTGATCATCGCCGTCTGCGGCGCATCGGGGCTCAACCCCCTGGCGCCCGTCGTCGGAGCGGGCCTCGCCTGCAGCTTCGCCTTCATGATGCCCGTGGCCACGCCGCCCAACGCCATCATCTACGGGTCCGGCCTCGTCCCCCTGCCCGCCATGGTTCGCACCGGGCTGTGGCTTAACCTCATCGGCATCGTCATCATCTGGACCGGCGTCTGCGTATTCGCCCCGCTCCTGGGGTTGCTCTAGGGCGGACCGGCTTGCCGGCAATTGTCACGAAGTCCCGAAATTAGCCGAATGATTCGCTCCTTGTCGTGAAGCCCGGTCATGAGGGCCTGGGTTTCGGCCCCGGCATTATGAGAACATGGAAAGACGCACAACCGCCGGGGGAGTTTGAGGAGGGCGGCGTGGCCCCCCTCAGGCTGGTCTCAATATCCGTTCCCGGAGCGTTGGGAATTCTAGTCACAAGCGTGGGACGCGAGGCGATCGGCAATTTGGGAACGATGTTCGAGCGACCTTGATGAGCCCCATCGTCGTGCTATAATAAATCACAACAAAGACAATGGACGTGCTCCTGACTCGGACCGCGCGCCGGGCGCTCGAGGCCGCCGCCCTCGGGGGCGGCCGGACCGCGTCGGGGCTGCTGCTCGGCCACAAGCGCGGTGGAAGGTTCGTCATCGAAAGTGCCGTCCCCTCGGGGCGCGGCTCATTTCCCGGACGAGAAGCGTACGTCCGGCTGGCGTCGATCCTGGGGGACGAAGTCGTCGGCTTTTTCTCTTCTCCCCCGGCGCCGGGCCTTCGGAAAAAGACGCCGCCGCCTTTCAGCGTGGGGAAGCTGTTCGTCTCGGTCAAAGCCGGACGGGCCGGCCGCCTTTCCTGCCGGGCTTTCTTCATCGATTACGCGGAGCGGTTCGTCTGGAAACCCCTGAGGTTCGTCCCCTTCGTTGTCCGACGCCATGCCTGAAGAACTGAACGGTCATCAGCAGCGGGAGCTCCTGGCCCTGGCCCGGTTCGCCATCCGGCGGCTCCTGGAAAAAAGCGGTCAGCCGACGCCCGAGGCCCGGGACCCGAAGCTCAAGGAGAACCGGGGAGTCTTCGTCACCCTCAAAGTCGACGGCCAACTGCGCGGCTGCATCGGGCATCCCCTGCCGGTCATGCCTCTCGACCGGGCCGTGGTCGAGGTGGCCGAAGCGGCCGCCGCCGAGGATTTTCGCTTCGAACCCCTGCGCCCCGAGGAACTCAATCGGCTCCGCATCGAAATCTCCGTCCTCAGCCCGCCCCGGAGGGTGAAAGACTCCCGGTCGGTCGAAGTCGGCCGACACGGCATCATCGTCTCCAAGGGGGGGAACAAAGGGCTCCTCCTGCCCCAGGTTCCCGTCGAGTACGGCTGGGACGGGGAGACCTTCCTCCGTCACGGCTGCCTCAAGGCAGGCCTGGACGAAGAGGAATGGAAACGGGGCGCAAGCATCGAAGTTTTCACCGCCCAGGTTTTCTCCGAGGAGGCGGGAGCGGCGGCCGGATAGGAATTGAACAGCGTGCGAGCGTCCGCTCTCCCCGACAGAAAATGAGAACGATGATCGAGGAGGTTGAACATGAATCATCCTGACGGCAGCCTGGGGAGAAGGTCGTTCATCAAGAAAGGCATCGTCGGAGCCGCCGGATGGGGCGCCCTGTCGCTTGCCGGCCAGGCGGACGGCGCGCAAGAAGCCGCCCCGGCCGGGGAGAAAAAAGGAGCCTTCCCCACCCGCGTCCTGGGCCGGACGGGCATCCGTCTTCCCATCGTCTCCATGGGCGTCATGAACGCCGACAACGAGAACCTGGTCCGGGCCGCCCTGGACGCCGGGCTCATCCACCTCGACACGGCCCACGGCTATCAGCGGGGCCGCAACGAGGAGATGATCGGCCGCGTGCTCAAGGGCCGGCCGCGCGACTCCTTCGTCATCGCCACCAAGGTTCAGGGCGAGCCGCGCGACCGCCAGACCGGGCTGTTCTCGCCAGAGACCACCGGCGAGCCCTTCCTCCAAAAGTTCGACCTCAGCCTGCGGCGGCTGGGGCTGGATTATGTGGACATCCTCTACCTGCATAACGTCCGGTATCGCGACTCGGTGCTCTTCGAGCCGCTGCTCAAGGCCCTGGAGTCGGTCAAGATGAGCGGCAAGGCCCGGTTCGTGGGCGTCTCCACCCACGGCAACATGGCCGAAGCGATTATGGTCGCGGCCGAGAGCGGTTTCTACGACGTCGTCCTGACGAGCTACAACTTCCGGGAGCAGAACCTGGAGGCGCTGGACGCGGCCATCGCGCGGGCCGCCGAGGCCGGGTTGGGCGTCGTGGCCATGAAGACCCAGGCGGGCGTTTATTGGGACAAGGAAAAAACCGAGCCCATCAGCATGAAGGCCGCCCTGAGATGGGCCCTGCGTAACCCCCACATCGCCACGGCCATCCCCGGCATGACCGCCTTCGACCAGCTCCAGCTTAACCTGGAAGTCCTGAACGACCCGGCCATAACTCCCGAGGACTGGAAGGACCTCCACCTGGAAAGGAAGGCCGGCGGCCTGTACTGCCAGCAGTGCCTGAAGTGCCTGCCCCAGTGCCCGGCCGGGCTGCCCCTGCCCTCGATCATGCGGACTTACATGTATGCCTACGGCTACGGAAACCTGGGAGCGGCCCACGACCTCTTGGCTTCGCTCGACCTCCTGTCCTCGCCCTGCGGCGCATGCGGGGAATGCCGGGTGATTTGCGCCCGGGGGTTCGACATCAAGGGCCGCGTGACCGATATCGCCCGTCTCAGCGGGACTCCCCGGGAATTCTTCACCTGAGATGCGGCGGAGAGATAAAGGATGAAACGCGGATACGCCCCTCTCCCGGCCTTCCTTCTCGCCTTCCTCGCGGTCTCCTTCCGCGCGCCCGTATCCATCCCGGTCGGCGACAAAATATCTTCGCGGCTGGCCGCGGAGATGTCCGTCCTGCCGGCGGGAGAGACCCGGCCCGTGTGGGTGTTCCTGACCGACAAGGGCTTCGACTCCCCGTCCCTGCTTGAGACTGCTCTCCAGGAGCGAAAACAGAGCCTGCTCCCGCGCTGCCTCAGCCGCCGGGCGAAAGTCCGCGCCGCGGATAACCTCCTGGAATTCGAAGACATCGCCGTCTTTTCCCCCTACTCCGAGCGCATCGCAGCCGCGGTCCCCAGGGTCCGGACCGTCTCCCGCTGGCTCAACGCCATGAGCGTGGAGGCCGGGACGCGGGAGATCGAGGCTCTGGCCGCGCTCCCCTTCGTGCGGCGGCTCGAGCCCGTGGCCGCTTTCAAGCGCTCTCCGGACTTTCGGCTCATCGACGAGTCCGCTCCCGATCCGCCCTTGGCCGATACTCTCCCAAGCCTGATGTACGGACCGTCCCGGACCCAGCTCAGCCAGATCAACGTCCCGGCGCTCCATCTCAGGGGATACACCGGGCTGGGCGTCGTCGTCTGCCTGCTCGATTCCGGGTTCCGCACCACCCATCCTGCTTTCGCCGCCGCCCGCGTCATGGCTCAATGGGACTTCGTCAACGGCGACGGCGATGTGAGCCAGAACCTCAGCGACCCTCTCGATTATTCCGATTCTCACGGCACGGGAACTTGGTCGGCCCTGGGCGGGCTTAAGATCGGGAAGATCGTCGGGCCGGCTTTCCAGGCGGATTTCATCCTAGGCAAGACCGAGACCGACCGCTTCGAACAGCCGGTCGAGGAAGACTATTGGGTGACCGGCCTGGAATGGGCGGAATCCCTGGGCGCGGACGTTGTTTCCTCCTCGCTGGGCTATATCGACTGGTACACCTTTGCGGACATGGACGGCCGGACGGCCGTCACCACCCTGGCCGCCGACCGCGCCGCCGGGCTGGGGGTCGTCGTGGTCAACGCCGCGGGCAACGAGAGGAACGACCCCTGGGGGCATATCATCGCCCCGGCCGACGGGTTCAAGGTCATCGCCGTGGGCGCGGTGAATTCCCGGGGCGAGCTCGCCTCCTTCAGCTCGCCCGGCCCCACCTATGACGGCCGGATCAAACCGGAGGTTTGCGCCATGGGGGTCAACGTCTGGCTGGCCGACGCCGAGGGCAGCCGGCTGACCTACGGGGCGGGGTCGGGAACGTCTTTCGCCACCCCTCTCGTCGCCGGGGTCGTGGCCCTTCTGCTCCAAGCCCACCCCGACTGGACTCCGGATGATGTCCGCCGCGCCCTGACCTCGACGGCCAGCCGGAGCTCAAACCCGGACAACGACTACGGATGGGGCATCGTCAACGCCGGGGCCGCCGCGGCTTATGAAGGGATGACGAGCGGGGCGAAGGCTCGCCGCTGACATTCGGGCCGGTCGTTATTTCAGCTTCTTTTTAACCTCGGCCAGCTCCTGCTGCGCTTCTTTTTTGTAGAGGTGGCATTTGGAGGTGATGACCGGGGCGTCGAGACAGGCCTGGAATTCCAGGGCGGCTTCCTTGTATTTATCCTGCGCCAGAAGGGCTCGTCCAAGTTCGAGGTGGTGGTTGCCGTATTCGGGCTTGATCTCGACGGCCTGGCGGAGGGATTTCTCTGATTCTTCGAAGCTCCCCTTGGGGATGCCGCCGTAGAGCAGTCCGCCCATCAATCGCTTCACCCCGCCGATCTCGGCCATGCGGCGGTGCCAGCGGCCCAGGGCATGATGGGCCAGGTCGTTCCGGGGGTCGAAGGCTATGGCCTTGTCGATGTACCCCCTCACCTCCTTGGACATCTTGACCTGCTCCTTCTTGCCCAGGAGGAGCAGGCGCTTGCCCATGGCCGCCGAGAGCTGGAAAAAGCCCCAGGTGTCCCTGGCGTTGGCCTTGACGGCTTTGCGGGCGTAATCCTCGCCGTTCTGGTAATAGGACATCTGCTGTTCGCGCAGGTCCTTGAGCGCCTGGTCGAGTCTGTCGCCCAAGTCTACATAGGCCCGCGCCGTCTTCCACAGGGCGGTGTAGTGATTGGGATCGATCTTGAGCGCCTCAAGGTATTGCTCCAGGGCTGATTTGTCATCGAACTGAGCGTAGAACTCATCGCCCTTGAGGATGAGCTCCGGGGCCGTCTGGGAAAAAGCGGGCGCGACAAAGGCCAGGGCCGCAGCCGCCGCGATCGCGCGCAGAATGATCTTTTTGTTCATGGGATCCTCCCTTGGGAATGTGCCCTTTATGTACAGTTTCCCAAGGGCAAAGTCAAGTCGCGGCTTGATTTGCGCCAGCTCGCCAGGCATAATATTTTCAAAACAAAGGAGGATGCTAATGGAAAATAAAATTCAATGCAGCGGGCCCGCCAGCGCAGTCTACGGCCTGGGGTTCATCGGCGCAGCCATCTATTATATCGGTCACGCCGTTTCATTCTGGAACGGCGTCCTCGGCTTCTTGAAAGCCTTGGTTTGGCCGGTTTTCCTTGTCTATCACGCCCTGAAAGCCCTGTCTCAATAATCCTCCGCTAAGAACGGAGCTTATGTTCTTCTGAAATTCGGGGCGGCGTCCAGGTCGTTCAAGACCCTCTCCACGTCCCTCCGAAGCTTTTCCAGCTTCGCCCCGGACAGCCCCGCCTCCACGGTGAAGGGGCTGCCGAACACGGCCGCGACCCGGCAGAAGGGAGGGAACATCAGGAACCTGTCCCAACTGCGGAGATATCTCTCGCGCGAAGCCGAGAAGGTGAAGGGGACGATGTGGGCGCCGGTCTGCTGAGCGAGCTTCAGGCAGCCCTCCTTGAGGATGCGGTTCGGCCCGCGCGGCCCGTCGGGGACGATGATGACTTCGCCTCCGGCGCGAAGCTCCCCGACCATGACGGCCCAGGCCTTGACGACCGAGTGCGAGCTCGACCCGCGCAGGACCTTATATCCCCAGCGGGCCATGATGCGGGCCGGGATCTCGCCGTCGCGGCTGGGGCTGACGAGCGGCATGATGCCCCGCCTGCGGAAAAAAAAGGGAACGATAAAAATGCGGCTGTGCCACATGATGAGGATGACCGGCTTCCCCGCCCGTCGCAGGGCACGGTATTCCCCCTCGCCGGCGACCGTCCAGCGGCAGAGCTTGAACCACAGCCAGAAGACGGGCTTCCCCATCCAGTCGATGAGCAGGCGACGGAGACGCTCGGAGAAAGCCATGGCGCCTCATGATAGCCTAAAAAACGCCCCTCAGTAAACGCGGATTGAGGCGCGGCGCTTCATGGCCTCGATGAGCGCGCCGAGGATAAAACCGGCCAGCCCCAGTCCCAGCCCCCAGGGCACGGAATGCGGCCAGGCGGGAAGTCGCAGAGAGACCAGTCCGGCGGCCGCGGCGAACCCGGCGAGCGAGAACCCGCCTCCCAGGGCGAGGCTCAGGAGCCCGGCGAGCGGCCGGCGTCTTTTCATCAACAGCATGGCCAGGCCCGGTATGAACAGCCCCTCGGTCATGATTTCCGAGGCCAGGCCGAGCGTCTTCAGGATGCTCTGGAAGCGCGTCGCCGCCAGGAAGGCCAACACCCCGACGAGGAGCGTTGCGGCCCGGCCGAGGAAGACCTCGTCCCGGCCCGCCGCCCTCCGAAAAATCCCCCTCAGCGCGTCGCGGGCCAGATAAAAAGCCCCGGCATTGACGGCCGTATCCAGCGTGGAGAGGATAGCCGCGGCGACAGCCACGAACAGAAGACCGGCCGGGACGCCGGGCAGGAGGCCGCCGATGGCTTCCGCCAGGAGGGGATGGGCGGGCCGCGCTCCTCCATAAAGGGGCAGGAACAGGAGGCCGACGCCGACGATCAGAGAGTAAACGGCTAGAAAAGTCGCCGAGGACGCCAGCAGCCCGCGCCGCGCGGCCCGTATCGAACGCGCCGCCTGGATGCGCTGCCAGATGATGGGCGAGATGAGCCAAGCCGGGACAAACGACAGGAGAACGAGGGCGTTCTCTCGCCATCCGGAAAAAAAGTTCAGGTAGCCCTCCCGGCCCAGCGCGGCAGCCGACTTGCTGACGGCGGCCGGCGGTGACGCGCCCCAGGCCCAGAAAAAGAGAACGACGAGGCCGGCGAGGAGCACGAGGAAATGCAGCCGGTCCGTAAAGGCCACCATGAAAAAGCCGCCGAGGGTGATGTAAAGCAGGACCACGGCCGCTCCCGCCGCCAGGCAGAAGACATAGGACCGGCCGAGGAAGATCTGAAGAAAACCGCCGATGGCCACCAGCTGGGAAGAGGCAAGGAGGATCATGTACCAGACGATGAGCAAAGAAGCCAAGTGACGGAAGACCCGCCCGTACCGGACTTCGGCTAAATCGGACAGGGTCATGCCCGGCAGGCGGTGGATGGGGCCGGCCAGGAACACGGCAAAGATCACGGTGGTCAGGACGGCGGGCAGTCCGATGAGCCAGAACGCCCTCAGGCCGGACTGGAGGGCCTCGTCGGTCGTGACCAGGACGGAGCTGGCCCCAATCCAGGAGGCGCAGACGGTGAAATAGAGAAGCGGTGCGGAGAGTCTTCGGGAAGCCAGGAAAAAATCCTCCAGCCCCTTCATCTTTTTCCGGAAAACGACGCCGACCACGACGAGCAGGAGGAGGTAGCCCAGGAACAATAAAAGAAATCCCGTTTTCATCGGCCTGAGTATTCCGTTTTCATGCGCCGGCGTCAAGCCCGCGGCGGCTTCGTCATTTCCTCAGGCCGGGCCGGAGAGGATGTTCTCAGCCTCTCATAATTATGTTATAGAGGAAGCATGAAGCGAACCCCGGCTTTCCTCGTTCTCTTCCTCCCGGCTTGTCTGGCCCTGAGGGCGGGAAGGCAGGACCCGGCGACGGCCGAAGGAGCCGCGGCCCGCATCGAGCAGAGGCTTTCGTCCCTCCGTTCACTGCGGGCCGATTTCGAGCAGACCTTCCGGCCGGCCTCCAAGGCCCCCCCGCTCGTGGAAAAAGGACGGCTGTATTTCCAGCGGCCGGACCGCATGCGCTGGGAATACACGGAGCCCGAGGCCAAGGTCTTCCTGTTCAAGGATGGAATTTTCGAACAATTCTACCCCGGGGACAATCAACTCATCCGCAGCCGGATTTCCGAACAGGATTCGGGGGCGGAAATCCTCTCCCTCCTGACCGGCGCCAGGAAGCTCAGCGACAGCTACGAGGGGGAGCTCGAGCCGCCCGCCGCGGGAAAGCAAGCTTCGACCCGCCTCAAGCTCACGCCGCGCCGGGAAGGAGAATTCAGCCATGTCCTTCTCGAAGCGAGCAACGCCACTTCCCTCCTGCTCAGGGCCGAGTTCGTTGATTTCTCAGGCAACAGCACGGAATTCGTGTTCCAGAGAGCCAAGGCCGACGCCCGGCTTCCCCCCGGGGTCTTCGTCATCAAGGCGCCCGAAGGCTGCGAGGTCATCGACGACCTCGGCCCGCGGCGTTCCTGAAATCCGGAGCCGGGAGGGGCTCTCCAAACCAAAAGGCCGGGATTCCGTATAAGATCACGAGGCCGGGAAGTCCCTCATGTTCGATGATCGAGAGCTGGTCAGCCGCACGCTGCGAGGAGACCGGAAGGCCTTTGAGATGATCGTTCTTCGACACCAACAACCGCTCTTCAACTACCTGGGACGTCTGGTGGGCGAGCGGGAAACGGCGCTGGATTTCACCCAGGAGGTCTTCCTGAGGGCTTTTGCCTCCCTGAGCTCCTTCAGGCCTGAGTACAAGTTCACCACCTGGCTGTACCGCATCGCATCCAATTTTGTCATCGATCACTGGCGGAAAAAAAAGGTCCCCTGCCTGTCTCTTGACCGGCCGGCCAAACCGGGACAGGAAGAGATCTGCCTGCAGGCGGCCGACCCCGGTCCCTCGGCCGCGGCCGGTCTGGAAAAAGCCGAGCTCAGGGACAGGGTCGAACGAGGGCTGGAAAGGCTCCCGCCCGACCTCCGGGAGCTGTTCGTCCTGCGCCATGTATCGGAATTCAGCTACGATGAGATCGCCGAGATCAAGAATCAGCCGGTGGGCACGGTGAAGAGCCGGGTTTTCCAGGCCAAGGAAACGCTCCGCCGGCTGATGGAGGATATGCCATGAGCTGTCCGGCGCCGGTCCTTCTCGAAGATTATGCCGAGGGCCTTCTCGCCGCGCGGGAGGCTCAAGCGGTCGAAACCCACCTCCGCGGCTGCGACGCCTGCCGCAGGGCGCTCGAGGAGAGGATACTCTGGCTGAACGCCTTCCGGTCGCTTCCCCCTCTCGAGCTTCCGTCCGGATTCGCGCGCCGGGTCATGGCCGCGGCTTTCCCCCGGCCCCGAGGGAGGCTCCTCCGTCCGGCCGCGGCGGCAGCCGGCCTGGCCTCCCTGGTCTTGACCGCGGTCATCCTGGTCGCAGCCGGAGCCTGCGACGTCCCGGCTATGATGGTCCGCTCCGGCAGATTGCTCTGGCGCGGCTTCCAGGCCGGGGCTTCTTTCTGCGCCAAGGCCGTCCGCCTGGCCCTGGCCTTGTTCAAGGCCGTCGCCCAGTTGCTTCAGCTTGTCTGGGACGCCATCGAATCCCTGACCCGGGCCGCATCCCCCCAGCTCCAGGTTCTGGCCCTGGCGTCTTTCTTCATTCTGGCCTGCTTTTCGCTTTTCGGTTATCGGAAACTTTTTGTCAGGAGATGAACCATGAAGGCCAAATCCTTTCTCTTGATGACCTCTCTACTGCTTGCCGGCGGCGGCCTGCTGTTCGGACATCAGGACGGCATCCATAAAGGCATTCTCGTGGACAAGGACATCCACGTCGGTCCGGGAGAGACGCAGGAAAGCATCGTCCTTCTCGGCGGCCGGGCCGTCATCGAGGGGACCATCAAGGAGAACGTCGTCTGCCTGGGCGGCTGCGTCACGCTCGGCGGCACGGTGGAGGGCGACGTGTTCAGTCTGGGCGGCCGCGTAGAGCTCGGGCCGACGGCCGTGGTCCGCGGCGACGTGGCCTGCGTCGGCGGGGCCCTGGCCAAGCAGCCGGGCTGCCGGATCGAGGGCGACACGATCTATTTGAATCTATCAAACATCCTGCCCAGGTTCGCCGACGGATGGAAGGGCTTTCTCAGGATGACGCTCATCCCATTCATCCTTATCTTCAAGCTGATCATGGTCTTCATCTGGCTGGTCGTCACCATCATCATGATCAACGTCATCCCCCGGAGGATCACCTTCGCCTCGGACCAGATCCGCCGCTCGTTCGGCGCGGTGCTGGGGACGGGCGCTCTCGGCCTGGCGGCCTATGTCGTGCTGCTCATTCTCTCCGCTCTGTTGTGCATCTTCCTCATCGGGATTCCCATCCTCCTGGCGCTGCTGGCGGCTCATTTTTTCATCACCGTCTTCGGCCAGGTGACCGTCTATCATTACTTCGGGGACAGCCTCTGTCGGGCCTTCGGCCGCTCCCAGGCCTCCCCCCTGGGCGCCGCCCTGCTCGGCCTGCTCGCGGTCAGCTTCATGACCTTCATCCCAGGGCTGGGGCTGCTGGCTTCCCTCCTCGTCAACTTCCTGGTGTTCGGCGCAGCCCTGCGGACGAAGTTCGGGACGACGGAGAACTGGTTCCAGAAGCAGCCGCCTCCGGCGGCCGCGCCGGTCCCCTAGGCGCGCCTCTCGCTATTTTCTCGGCAGGATTTTCATGAAAAGCGCACAGTCGCCGGGGATCCTCAACGGATCGGAGGGAACCCCTCAGAGGGTCGGCGGAGCGAAGCTCCGCCCGGGGAGCTTGAGCCTCCCTTAGAAACGTCCCTTTTTGGGGAATAACGCGGGGAAAGAAATGAAGGAGGACTCTGCGGCTTTCAGACCTGCAGGATTTCCTTTTCCTTGACCGAGGCCAGCTCCTCGATTTTCTTGACGTGTTCGTCGGTGATCTTCTGCAGATGCTCCAAGCCCTTGAACTTGTCGTCCTCGGTGATGAGCTTCTCTTTTTCCATATCCTCGATCAGCTCCTTGCTCTCGCGGCGCATGACCCGCAGGGCGGCTTTCTCCTCCTCCAGCATCTTGCCGATCCGCTTGGCCATCTCCCGGCGCCGGTCCTCGTCCAGGGGCGGAATGGGGACCTTGAGGACCTTGCCGTCGTTCAGGGGGTTGAGGCCCAGGTCGGCACCCCGGATAGCCTTGTCCAGCGCCTCGATCAGGGAGGGGTCGAAAGGCTGGACGACCACCAGCGTCGGGTCGGGGATCTTGATCGAAGCCATCTGGTTGACGGGCGTCAGGGACCCGTAGTAGTCCACCTTGACGTCCTCGAAAAGACCGAGGCTGGCCCTCCCCGTGCGGAGCTTGCTCAGCTCCTTGCGGAAGTGGTCCAGGGAGACCTTCATCCTTTTTTCGGCGTCCTTCAAGGCATCTTTGACCATCTTCGTCCTCTTCTCCCGGGTTCGGGGCCGACCCCGACGGCCGGCCGGCGGTCAGTAAACGCGCGTTCCGATCGGCTCGCCCAGGACGGCTTTTTTGATATTGCCCTTCTTCAGGTTGAAGATGATGATGGGCAGGTTGTTGTCCCGGCAAAGGGAGATGGCCGTGGCGTCCATGACCTTCAGCCCTTTCTTCAGGAACTCCGTGAACCGGATGGTCTTGAACTTGCGGGCCGTGGGCACCAGCAGCGGGTCGGCGGTATAAACGCCGTCCACCTTGGTGGCCTTGAGGATGACCTGGGCCCGGACCTCGAGGGCCCGGAGAGCGCCGGCCGTGTCGGTTGTGAAATAAGGGCTGCCGATTCCGGCGGTGAAGATGACCACCCGTCCCTTCTCCAAGTGGCTCGCCGCTTTTCGCCGGATGAACGGCTCGGCCACGGCCCGGATTTCCAGGGCGGACGCGTGACGGGTGACGACGCCCGCTTTTTCCAGGGCGTCCTGGAGGGCGATGCCGTTGATGACCGTCGCCAGCAGGCCCATGTGATCCGCCGAGGCCCGGTCCATGCCCGCCTCCGAACCCCTCAGGCCGCGGAAAATGTTCCCCCCGCCGATCATGATCGCCACCTGGACGCCCAGGTCATGGACCTCTTTGATCTCCTGGGCGATGGACCGCGCGGTGGCGAAATCGATCCCGTAGGACAAGCGGCCCAGCAGGGATTCGCCCGAGAGCTTCAGCAGGACCCGATCGTAAGCCGGTTTGTTAACGGTCATGGCCGCCGGTCACCGTCAGGCGCCGCCGATTTCAAAACGGGCGAATCGGCTGACTTTGATGTTCTCCCCCAGCTTGGCGATCATGGATTGCACGAGCTGCCGGATGGAGACCTTGTCGTCGCGGATGAAGGGCTGGTCGAGAAGACAGACCTCCTCGTAAAACTTGCCGAGCTTGCCCTGGACGATCTTCTCCAGGATCTCCGGGGGCTTCTTCTGGTCCTTGAGCTGCTCGCGGATGACGGCCCGCTCCTCCTCCAAGACGGAAGCCGGGATGTCCTCGACGGAGAGGTACTTGGGCCTGGCCGCGGCGATGTGCATGGCGATGTTCTTGACCATGTCCTGGAAATCGGAGTTCCGGGCGACAAAGTCCGTCTCGCAATGGATTTCGACCAGGACTCCGATCTTGCCGTGGGTGTGGATGTAGGACCCCACCAGGCCCTCGGACGTCTCCCGGGAGGCCTTGTCCTTGGCGCGGGCGTAGCCCTTCTTGCGCAGGAGGGCGATGGCTTTCTCCATGTCGCTCCCGCTTTCCTCCAGCGCTTTCTTGCA
The DNA here is from genome assembly GCA_964521765.1 of uncultured Eubacteriales bacterium. Lineage (GTDB taxonomy): Bacteria > Acidobacteriota > Aminicenantia > Aminicenantales > JAFGAV01 > JAFGAV01. Next base: position 6,567 of record CAZFTV010000009.1, on the reverse strand, counting down.
CTCCATCATGCCGATCCCCGTCCGCTGACGGAGCTCCTTGACCATATCCGCTGTGATATCCATCGCTTGCTCCTCGAGGCCCCGGGAATCGACCCCCGGGGGTCAGACGCTCTCCGGGGGGGCTTCGGTCAACATCTCGTCCTGCCCGTCTTTTTGTTCCTGCGCGTCTGCATCCGCGGCCCCTCCCGTCTTCTCCGCCTCCAGCTCCTTCTCCGCCCGCCGTTTTTTCCCGTCCAGGATGGACTCGGCCACCTTGGAAGTGAAAAGCTCGATGGCCCGCACGGCGTCGTCGTTGCCCGGGATGGCGTAGGTGACGTTGTCGGGGTTGCCGTTGGTGTCGACGATGGCCACGATGGGAATGTTCATTTTCTGGCCTTCCAGAATGGCGATCTCCTCCTTGGAGGAATCGATGATGAACAAGGCCCCCGGCGCGCCGCTCATGGCCTTGATGCCGCCCAGGTTCTTGGAAAGCTTGCGGAACACCTTCTCCAGCTTGGACTGCTCTTTTTTAGACAGGAGGTCCCAGCGGCCGTCCTCTTTCATCTCCTCGAGCTCCACCAGCTTGTCGACGCTTCCCCGGATGACGGAGAAATTGGTCAACAGGCCGCCCAGCCAGCGCTGGTTGACGTAGCTCGATTCGCACTTGGAGGCGAATTCCTTGATGATGTCCTGGGCCTGTTTCTTGGTGCCGACGAACAGGACGGCCTTCCCCTCCTCGGCCGTCGTCCGGATGAACTGCAGGGCTTCCTTGAAAACTTTGATTGTTTTCTGAAGGTCGATGATGTAGATCCCGTTCCGCTGGCCGAAGATGTAATCCCGCATTTTCGGGTTCCAGCGCCGCGTCTGGTGGCCGAAGTGGACACCCGCTTCCAAAAGCTCCTTCATCGTGACTGAAACCAAGGCGAATCCTCCCTTACCGCTTGTGGTACTGGGGTGCCTTGCGGGCGCCCAGCAGGCCGTATTTCTTGCGTTCTTTGATGCGCGCATCCCTGGTCAGGAGTCCGGCGCTCTTCAGCGTCGGCTTGAGCTCCCGGTTGAACTCCACCAGGGCGCGGGAGATGCCCAGCCGGACCGCCTCCGCCTGGCCCATCACCCCCCCGCCGCTGACTCGCAGGAAAATATCGAATTTATCGTCCGTTTCTGTCAGCCGCAAGGGCGTCTTGATGATATTCCTCTGGGATTCCAGGCTGAAATATTCCTGAAAGGGCCGGGACCGCTGGTTGACAAACAGGGTGATGTCGCCCTTGCCGGAGCGGAGAAAGACCCGGGCGATCGACGTCTTCCTCTTGCCTGTGCCGTAGTACTGGATGAGACTCACGATGCCTCCTAAAACCGGTATTCCTGGGGGTTCTGCGCCTGGTGGGGATGAGCGGGGCCGCGGTACACCTTCAGCTTCTTCGCCAGTCCGCGGCCTAGCCGGTTTTTAGGGATCATCCCCCAGACGGCGCGGCGGATGACCTCCTCGGGCTTCTTGGTCATCATCTCCTCGAAAGACCGCGCTTTGATGCCGCCCGGGTAGCCCGAATGCGAATAATAGACCTTCTGCTCGGCCTTGTTTCCGGTCAGGGCGATTTTATCCGCGTTGATGACCACGACGAAATCTCCCGTGTCCAGGAAGGGCGTGAAATAAGCCTTTTTCTTGCCCCGCAGCAGGACGGCAACCTCCGTGGCCAGCCGTCCCAGGATCTTGCCCTCAGCGTTCACCAGCCACCATTTGTGCTCGATATCATCTTTTTTAGGGATACGTGTCTTCATAACATCCTGTCCTCAGAATCAAAATCCTCAGGGGTTGGGAAATTCGTAAAATACCAGATCTAGACAAAAAAAGCAACTCCGGGCCGCGCCCGGCGCCGCGACCCGGGGAAATGCGCCCCGTCCCGGAGCGCTTCAGCCCGTGGTTTTTTTAAGCTCCCGTTCGAGCTTCATCCGGTCGAGCTGCCGGTTTCTGATATCAGTGAATTTCTCCCCGTATCGTTCGGCCTCGGCTTTGTATCTTTCCGCCCGCTCCGGATAGAGCCGGGCATGGACGTTGATGAACAGGATTTTCAGGTAGGCGTAAGGCTCGGGATACGTGCTGTCGATCTCGATGGCTTTCAGGAGAGCTTTTTCCGCTTCGTCCGCCAGCTTCTTCCGGTCCGGAACGGGCAGGAAATTCTGCAGGCGGTAGGCTTTCTGGAAGCGGTTGACCCCGATGGTGTACCACAGCTCGGCGCTCTCGGGCTGGAGCTGGAGCCTTTTCTTGTGGAATTCCAGGGCCTTGTCGAAATCGGGCACGGGCGTGATCTGGTCGTAATAATTGGCCAGGTAGGCGTAACCCTGGATGTTCTCCGGGTCGGTCTCGATGCGGCGGAGGTACATCGCTTCGGCCTTGCTTTTCAGCTCGGGCTTGTCCCCGACGTATTTCTTGTAGAACTCGGCCACGACGTAATAATTCTCCATGTTGCCGGGCTCGAGCTCCAGGATTCGCAGGTAGAGCTTCTCCGCGTCCTCGAACCGGCGCAGCTTGTCGTACATGTCTCCAAGGGAGAAGATGATGTCTTTGTTGTTGGGCTCGAGCTCAAAGGCGCGATTGAAATTCTGAAGTGCTTTATCGGCTTTCTCAACGTTGTCCGCGGTTTCGGAACCGACCTTGTACAGGCTCTTGTAGCATTCGCCCAGGAACCGGTACGCGTTTCCGAGCTCGGGGTTGAATTTGACGGCTTTCTCGTATTCAGCGATAGCGTCCCGGTATTTGCCGTCGGTGAAGAATTTATTGCCCTCGGTGAAATGAAAATTGGCTTGGAGCCGGCTGACTTTGAGCTTGCCGCAGCCCACGGCGGTGAACGCGACGGCGAAAATAAGAATGGCGACCAAGGTAATGCTCTGGCGGGATCGCGTCATTATGACCTCCTCAACAAACCGATCGATCCTCAGGGGTAACAACTTTAACGAAACAAAAGAATAAAGTCAAGAAAAAGGGGGGCTGAAATTGCCGATCACTCCCCTCAACCCTGCCGAAAGATGAGCCTCAGCGGCGAGCCCTCGAACCCGAACTCCCGCCTCAACAGCTTAAGAAAATGGGTTTCGTAAGCCGGCGCCAGCCGGGTCCGGGAATGGCCGAAGATGATGAAGAGGGGGGGGCGGACGCCTCCCTGAACCATGTACTTGACCTTCACCCGGCGGCCATCCCGGCTCAGGGGGGGGTGGGCGGTGAAGGTCCGGGCCAGGAAATCGTTGAGCCGGTGGGTTTCGACGCGCCGTCCGGCCTCTTCGTAGACCTGTCCGGCCAGGTCGAGGATCTTGACCACGCGCGTCCCCGTTTTAGCCGAGACAAAGACCAAGGGCGCATAGCTCACAAACTCCAGCTTGCGGACGATCCGGTCTTTGAGCCGGTGAGCCTCGTCCCCGCTCCCGGCCGCCAGGTCCCACTTGTTAACCGCCAGGATCAGGGGCTTGCCGGAGTCGCGGGCCAGGTGGGCCACGGCCGTGTCCTGGCGGGTGGGGCATTCCTGCGCGTCCATGACCAGGCAGACGACGTCGGCCAGGGAGATGTTTTTCTTGGACCGCAGAATTCCCGCTTTCTCCCGCTCGTCGCGCGTCCGACTGAGCTTGCGCAGTCCCGCCGTGTCCACCAGGAGAAACGGCTTCCCGTGACGAAGGAGGAGAACATCGGTGCTGTCCCGGGTCGTGCCCGGAACCTGGCTGACAATCAGCCGCTCCTCGCCGCACAGCCGGTTGATGAGCGAGGACTTGCCCACATTGATCCGCCCCACGACGGCCACCCGCAGGGGCGGGGCGGAGTCCTCCTCGGAAGCGCCCGGAGGCAGGCTCTCCACCAGGGCGTCCTCGAGCGCGTCCAGGTTCCGGTTGTGCTCGGCCGAAAGAGGAATGATCCTCTCCCCGCCCAGGCGGTAAAAATCCCCCAGCCGGCTTTCCAGGGCTGGGGTATCGATTTTGTTGACCGCCACCAGGACGCGTTTTCCGCTTTTTATGAGGTCGGAGTAAAGCTCCTCCTCGCTCGGCAGTAGGTCGCGGCGGCCGTCGAGAAGCAACAGCACCAGGTCGGCCCGCTGGGCTTCCTGCCAGGCCTTTTCCCGGACCCGGGCGGAATACGGCTCATCCGGAGATCCGAAGAAACCCCCGGTATCCACCAACTCGAACATCAATCCCCCGAGGCGGCAGGGAGCGGACACGGCGTCCCGCGTCATGCCCGGCAGGGAATGGACCAGGGATTTTCTCTGACTCGTCAGCCGGTTGAAGAGGCTGGACTTCCCGACGTTGGGGAAACCGACAATGACCACCCGTTTCAGCTTTTTCACCGGCGTCTCAAGCCTTCCTGAACGTTCGACGACGAGGCCCGACCACAAGCTCCCGCGGCGAAACCCTCACTCCGCGATCAAAGAGGGAAGGGGGAGAAAGGGCTGGGTCAGGCTGATGTGTCCGTTCAGGGTTTCCCTCTCACCGCCGTTGACCAGGATGAAGACTTTCTTGATGGGCTTGAAATTATGAGTCAGCGAATTGACCAGGCAGTACACCGTGGCCATCTCGGCCGAGGAGCCGGAGGGGTGCCGGTCACCGAATTCCCTGGAAAAATCCACGACCGCGGTCCCGTCCCGGGTGATGAATACCTGACGGAGCTCGGATTCGGGCGGCAGGGGGGAGATGAGACCGGCCTGGGAACCCTTGATGAGCTCCTGGACAAGCCGCCGGGCTTCCCATTCCACGGACGGCCCGGCGACGATCGACCGCTCCTCGGGATGGAGCAGGCCGTCGGCTTCGGACAGGAAAAAGAGGATGACCCTCTTCATAGCCGTTTCTTCCGGCGGGAGCGGCGTTTCTTCCGGCCCCGGAACGCCCGCTTCGATCTCGGGCGCTTCCCCGTTACCCGAGAAAAAGAAAAGCGCGGCCGCCAGGACCAGGGTCAAACTCAGGACGACAAGCACCAGGATGCGCTGCCTGGACATCAGCGGCCGCCTTCCGGGGGGTAGAGGCGGATATAGCTCACCAGTCCCTGGTAGATGGCTTGGGCGACGTTGTTCTGGAAACCCTCGCTGACGAGCCGGCGCTCCTCGTCGGGGTTGGACAGGAAGGCCACCTCGACCAGGACGGCCGGGCAGGCCACTTCGGTCAAGACCTTGAACGGGGCCTGCTTGATCCCCCGGTTGGCCGTGCCCAGGAGGGCGTTGAGCTCGGCCTGGATGAGCTCTGCCAGACGACTGCTCTGGCGGATATGGGCCGCCTGGGCCATGTCCCAGAGAATCATGCGGAGCACGTCCTGTTCCTCCTCACGGGCGGCGATGCGGTCTTCGAGCTCAGCCTGAGTGTTCTCGAAATAGGCCAGGCGCCTGATTTCTTCGTCCAAGGCGTTCAAGCTCAGGAAGAACGTCTCCGAGCCGTTTGAGCTTTTCTTGTAGGACCCGTTGGCGTGGATACTGATGAACAGCAGCGCATCGTTGTTGTTGGCCAGGGCGGCGCGGTTCTCGAGCGATACCTCGGTGTCCTTGTCCCGGGTCATGACCACCCGGAAGGATAAATTCCTCTCGATGATCGCCTTCAGCTTCAGGCCGATGGCCAGGGTGACGTCTTTTTCCAGGGCGCCGAGTTTGCCCTTGGCGCCGCACTCGATCCCGCCGTGTCCCGGGTCGAGGACGATCGTCCGCACCCCGGAGGCCGGGGGGGCCGAGGCGCGAGCGATGGGAGGCGGAGCGGAAACCTTTTCGCCGGCGGGGGGCTTGGCCTCCTCCTCGCCTTCCCTGAAATCGAGCATCAGTTGAAACGGCTGGCCGGCGGTGAAAGCATTATAGGTGAACGTGGAGGACTTGAGCTCGACGGTCAGGATCGCGCGCCCGCCGCGGCGGCCCCAGTTGATCGACCTGACCAGGCGGCTGGAGACGGGCGCGGTTTGAAGGCGGAGCGACGCCGGCGAGTCGACCTGGATATCAAGGGTCGCTCCCGTCCGGGACAGGGTCGTCTCCAGTTTGGCGGAGGCCTCGAGGGTCAGGCGGGTGAAATCCGCGTAATCGCGGACCTGGACCCGGACCGTGACGGTCTGCTGGGCCAGCGCCGCGGAAAGAAGGAGCGCGACGCTCAGCGCCGCCGGAAGACAAGGCCTTGGTTTCGACAATGCTCCGTATTCCGAAAAAAAGATTTGGAGGCGGCGGGAATCGAACCCGCGTCCGAAGACATTCAGCGAAGGGCGTCTACGTGCGTATCCTCTCCGCTGCTCTCGCTCCGCTTCTCCGAAGAGGAGGGAATCCACGGAGCCAGCCCCGTGAGGTTTCGCTCGCCGGTACTGGGGCGGGTCCGGTCCGCTATCCCGCTGGTCGGCGCCCCCCGGGAACCGCGGGAGAGTGTCCCGGGAGACGGCTGTCTAATTGTTAGGCAGCTAAGGGCAGTGTTTCTGCACTTACTTGTGTCCACCGTTTTACGAGAGAGGTGGAATCTCGGCATGCAGCCCTAGCCTCAATATCTCCGTCGAATCCGTTCGCCCCCAGATTCAACGGGGATATTGTAAGCGGGGGGAGGGGGGGATGTCAATGTGCGGCGTCCCCCCTGGCGAATCAGGGGGGAGCTCGATGGCGTCCAGAG
>CAZFTV010000008.1:21803-22150 GCA_964521765.1 uncultured Eubacteriales bacterium | reverse complement strand
GAGGCGCTGCTTTCCGGCGAAGCCGATTCCATTCCGGACCCGGACAATAAGAAACGCGCGGCGGAATTGTCGCCGACACCCGGAACTTCGCCTTGCTCTTCCGCTTGTGTTTTGCTCCTCAAGCCGGGATTTCCAAATCGGCGGGGAAATTGGGGGAATACCGCAGAGCGCCGGGAGCGCGCTTTAGGCCGCGCCGAAGAAAAACATCCGAAGGTCCATGACGTTGACGCCGGTCGGGCCGGTCTTAACCAGCCCGCCGGCCTTCTCGAAGAAGCCGAAGGAATCATTGTCGCGGAGATAGGCGAGGGCGTCCACGAGCAGTACCACGAGATGCTCGACCGCCTGGA
>CAZFTV010000008.1:9641-21763 GCA_964521765.1 uncultured Eubacteriales bacterium | reverse complement strand
CGTCGCGTCCGTCCGTGCCGAGGCTCGAGACGAGCCACTCGCCCCGACGGCCGCGCCATTCCTCGAGGAAGGCCAGGCAGAATTCCATGTTGCGGCCGCCTCGGCCCTTTCCCCGGACCGTGACCGTGAGCTCTCCCCCGGCCAGGTAACAGAGGGGCCGGCCGCCGCGCCGCCTGGAGAGTTTTTTCTCCAGAAGCCGCGCGTAGCGCGCCGCGGCGTCCCGGGCTTCGCCGGAGTCGGCTGAGTCGAGGATGCGCGTTTCGAAACCGAGCGCAGCGGCGCGCGCCGCGGCCGCGCGGAGCGCCGTCATGTTGTCGCCCAGGATGTGAGTCTTGACTCGGCTGAAGGCCGGGTGGCCGCGGCGCAGGGTCTCGGGCCTCCGGCCCGCCAGTCCCTCTGCAACCGCCGCCCGGACCCGCGCCGGGACCCGGTCCCAGAGGCCGTATTTTTCCAGGATGCGACGCGCCCGCCGGAAAGTGGTCTCGTCCCAGTGCGTCGGCCCCGAGGCGATAACGCCCAGGTCGTTGCCGATGACGTCCGAGACGACGAGGTTCAAGACGGCCGCCGGCCGGGCCGCCTCGGCCAGACGGCCGCCTTTGATGCCCGAGAGATGCTTGCGCACGGCGTTGAGCTCGTGGATGCCCGCCCCGGCCTTGAGAAGGCCGTCCGTCACGCACCGCTTGTCTTGAAGCCTGAGGCCCGCGGCAGGTAGGCAGGCCATGGCCGATCCGCCGCCCGAGAGAAGGACAAGGAGAAGGTCGCCCTCGCCGGCCCGGCGGGCGAATCCGATGAGCGCGCGCGCCGCCCGGACGCTCCTTCGATCCGGCAGCGGGTGAGACGCGGCCAGGCATTCGAACCCCGGAAGGGCGACCTCGCAGCCCGGCAGGCAGACCACGAGGCCGGCAATGATCCTGCGTCCGAGGAGAGCCGCCGCACGCCGCGCCATGTCCGGGGCGGACTTGCCGAGCGCGGCAAGATAAACGTTCCTGAAGCGCGAAAGGTCGTAAGGCCGCCCCTGGATGATGAGCTTCGAGCCGGAGCGCGTCACGCCGCGGCGGAAGAGCGCCTCCGCTTTCACGGACGCCAGCGCGGCGCGCGCCACGGCCCCCGCGGCGCTTCGCAACGAGCGTTTCAATTTCAAGGTTTCTATGATAAAAATACCCTGAAACCGAGGTCCAAGGGAAGAGGAAAGGACAAGACATGAACGAGGTTTCAACAAAACCCCGCGCCATCTGGGGATCCAAGGTCGCCTTCATCCTGGCCGCGGCCGGGTCGGCCATCGGGCTGGGCAACATCTGGCGCTTCCCGATGATGGTCGGCCGCTACGGCGGCGCGGTTTTCGTCCTGGTCTACGTCCTGGCCGTGGCCCTCATCGGGTTTACGGTCATGCTGGCCGAGCTGGCGATCGGCCGGCACACGCAGAGAAACCCCGTGGGCGCCTTCGAGCACATCAAACCCGGCACGGCATGGAAGGCCATCGGCTACCTGGGGGTGGTCACGGCCGTGGCCATCCTGTCCTACTACTCCGTCGTGGCCGGCTGGGCGATCGGCTACCTGGTCAAGACGGCGGGCGGGGCCTTCCGCAGCCTGGGCGGCGCGGAGGCTGCAGCCGCCGCGAGCCGCGCCTTCGATTCCTTCGTGGCCAACCCTTTCCAGATGATCGCGCTCCTCCTGGCCATGATCGGCGCCACGTCCTATATCGTCTCCCGCGGAGTCAGGGAGGGCATAGAGCGCTGGTCGAAAATCCTCATGCCGCTCCTGCTTCTCATCGTCGTCATCCTGGCCGTTCGCGCCCTGACCCTGCCCGGCGCCGGTCAGGGAGTCCGCTTCTATCTCGTGCCGAGGGTTGAGGGCTGGATTCTCGGGTTCATACCGAAGATTCAAGGCCTGAACGGAACCGCCATCCTCTTCGCCGTCGGCCAGGCCTTCTTCTCGCTCAGCCTGGGCCTGGGGACGATGCTCACCTACGGGAGCTACATCCGCAAGTCGGATAACCTCGTGACGAGCGCAGCCTGGGTGTCCTTCTCCGATACCCTGATCGCTTTCCTGGCCGGCATCATCATTTTCCCCACTCTGTTCGCCATCCCGGGCATCGCACCCACGGAGGGGCCGGCCCTCGTCTTCAAGGTCCTGCCCCTGATTTTCTCCAAGATCCCCCTGGGACAGGTTTTCGGGCTCCTGTTCTTCGTCCTCCTGATCCTGGCCGCCCTGACTTCGACCATCTCCATCCTCGAGGTCCCGGTGGCTTACCTCGTCGACGAAAAAAAGTGGAGCCGGGGCCGGGCCGCCTGGCTTGTCGGCCTCCTGGCCTTCGTTCTGGGCATTCCCTCGGCCCTGTCCGCGGGGGGGAGCGGCCTGTTCACCCGATTGCGCGTTCAGCACTGGATGGATTTCGGCTTCGGCAGCATCGCCCTGGCCGTGGGCGCGCTGCTCATCGCCGTCTTTACGGGCTTTGTCTGGAAAGCGAAGAACGCCGCCCAAGAAATCCGCTCCGGGGCCCCCCGCTTCCATCTCGAGAAGGCCTGGTCACTGGCCATCAAGTTCCTGGCTCCGGCCGTCATTCTGATCATCCTCGTTTTCACGATCATCTCGGGCTAGGGGGCGCGCGGGGAACATGACCGGGAAGAGACTTGCCTGGCTGGCGGTCAAAATCGCAGTCAGCCTGTCTCTCCTCGTCTACATCCTTGCGGCTAAAACGTCGCTTCCCGAGATCGGACGCCGCCTGTCCGGCATCAGACTCGCGTGGCTCCTGGTAGCCGTCTCCCTGCATGTCGTCGGCCTGGTCGTCAGCGCCTACCGCTGGCAGATCCTGGCCCGCGCCCAGGGCGACAACCTCCCCCTCGGCTACCTGGTGCGTTCCTACCTGGTCGGCACGTTTTTCAACAGTTTTCTCCCGACCCGCTTCGGCGGCGACGTCGTCCGCATCTGGGACGGGTCGAAGTTTTCGAGGTCTCTGGTCAAATCCACGGCCGTGGTGGTCGTGGAGCGGGTGACCGGCCTCATCATCCTCTTTCTTTTCGCCCTGACAGCCTCCCTCTTCCGCCTGGACATGGCCCGACGCATTCCCGTTGTCTGGGTCTCTCTCCTCGTCGGCCTGGCCGGCCTCCTGGCCGCCGCCTTCTTCCTCTCCCCGCCCGCGGGGCGCTTTCTCGCCCGCTTGTCCGACAGGGGCTGGGTCGGCCGGCTGAGCTCCAAGGTCCGAGGTTTCAGGGATGTCGTCGTCTCCTACCGCCGGAAACCAGGCCCGTTCTTCCTCGCCCTGGGCTGGGCCCTGGCGCTCCAGGTCAACGTCATCCTGTACTATTTCCTTATCGGTCATGCCCTGGGCATGCGGGTGCCGCTCCTCGATTATTTCATCTTTATCCCCATCGTCCTGCTCCTGCAGACCATCCCCCTGACCATCGGCGGCCTCGGGCTTAGGGAGAGCGCCTACGTCGCCGTCTTCCGCTTCTACGGCGTCGCGGCCGAGACGGCCGTCTCGTTTTCACTCGTGGCCGATGTCGCGGTCGGGCTGGCCGTAGGGCTCATCGGCGGCATCATCTACGTCACCCGAAAGTGATGCGTCTTCTCAGCTTGGCTCTCGCCCTGGCTCTGGCCTTGGCTCCGGCCTCCGCCTCCGCTCCGTCAGCCGGGCAGGATACATCCGGGTTCGACGAAAGGCTGTCTCACATCCGGCGTCAGATCCAGGAGGTTCGGGACCGGATCGCGGACGAAGAAAGCCGGAAGCTGACCATGCTCTCGTCCCTGGAGCGGATCATCCTCCACAAATCCCTCATCCGGAACGAGCTCAACTTGTTCAACGTTCAGATGGCCAAGACGTCCCAGGAATTGGCCGCGCTCCGGCGCACCATCCCCGCCCTCCGCGAACGGCTGGAGCGGGAGAAGAAAGCCATGGAGAAAACGCTCGTCACTCTCTACAAGCACGGACGTCTGAGCTTTGTCCAGCTTTTTTTCCGGGCGGAGGACATCACCGCCCTCGTGTCCGAGAACAAGAACCTGAGCATCCTGGCCGGCTACCAGGAGGACGTTCTCCGCCGCTACCGGGCCACGCTCGCCGAGCTGGCCGCCGCGGAGAAGGACCTTCAGGCCAAGTCCGCCTCCCTGGAGGGCTTGATCGGCGAAGCCCGTTCGAAGCGCCGGGAGCTCGAGGAGCAGGAAGCCCGCCACAAGCGTCTCATCAGCCAGATCCAGAAAAACAAGGCCGATTACGAGCAGACCCTCAAGGAGCTCGAGGAAAGGGCCCGCCAGCTGCGGCAACTCATGGAGAGGCTCCAGAGACAGGAAGTCGTCCTGCCCACTCCTTTCATCCCGCTCTACGAGCGGAAAGGCCGGCTGCCCTGGCCGGTTGAGGGCCGGGTCGTCTCCCGTTTCGGCCTGGAGCGCCATCCCCAGTTCCGCACCGCCACGCGGAACAACGGCATCGACATCGCCCCCGGGGGGGAGAACTCCGTCATCAAGGCCGTCCACGGCGGACGGGTCGTCTACGCCGGCTACTTCCAGGGATACGGCAACCTGCTCATCCTGGACCACGGGCTGAATTACTATTCGCTCTACGGCCATTGCTCGGAATTCCTGGCGGGGAGCGGCGACCTGGTCGAGGTCGAGCAGCCCATCGGCATCGCGGGAGACGTCGGCTCCCTGCTGGGCGTGACACTCTATCTCGAGATCCGGCACAAAACGACTCCCGAGGATCCCTTGAAATGGCTCTCGCGGCGGTGATAGAATCGAACATCGCGAGATGACCCGATGAGCGCCCGACGGATCCGTTTCCTGGCCCTGGCCTTTCTGTCCCTCGTCCTGTTGTTTCTGACCCTGGCCAGGAGCTTCATGCCCGGCCTGTCTGCGGAGCGCTCCTCGCGCGACCTGAGCCTCCTCGAGAGCGTCATCAAGCTCGTCCGCGACGACTACATCGAGCGCGTCGACGCGGACAGGACCATGGAGGGCGCTTTCCGGGGCCTGATTCAGGCGCTCGACCCCCTGTCGAGCTATTTGTCCCGCGCCGACCTGTCCCAATACCTGCAGGCCGGGTCCGGGCCGCGTTTCGACACCGGGATCATCCTCATCAAGGAACCGGGCGGCATGCCGCGCGTCCTCGGCCTGGAAGAAGGCCGGCCCGCAGCAAAATCCGGCGTAAGGCCGGGAGATTTCGTCAGCGCCGTCGACGAACAATCCACGTTCGGGCTCAGCCTGGAGGAAATCCGGCTGCGGCTCCGAAGCCGGGAAAACCGGCCGGTGAAGCTCCGCGTCGTCCGCCAGACGGCCACTGTGGAGCTCAGCGTGGAGCGATCGCTGCCTCCGGCCGGGGACTGCGCTTTCGCGCCGGAAAAAAACACATCCGGCGTGCTGACCGTCCGCCGGATGTCCCCGTCGTTGAACGGACAGGCGGCGGCCGCGCTTCCGGACGCAGCCAAGACATCCTCAGCGCCGCTCATCCTGGACCTGAGATCCTGCACCGAGGGAGACCCGGAGTCTGCCCGGAAGTTCATCAACATATTCCTCAAGGCCGACACAGCCGGGATGTTTCTGTCGCGGGACGGAAAGCAGGAGCCCTTCTCCTGTCCCGGGGAGCAGGCCTGGAAGACGACGCCCCTCGTCGTTTGGACGGGGCAGGCCACGCTCGGCGCCCCGGAGATCGTCGCCGGGGTCCTCCAGGCCTTCAAGCGGGCCAGGGTCGTCGGCCACCGGACGCAGGGGCTCACGGCCAGGCAAACGCTCTTTCCCCTTGAAGACGGAAGCGCCCTGCTTCTCACCACGGGAGTCTTCGCCCTGGCCTCGGGCGAGAAGCTCTGGGAGAGGGGCGTCATCCCCGATGTCGACCTCGGCGCGCAGCAGGCCGGCCGTGACGCCTACCTCAAAAAAACCCTCGAAACAGCCGGCGACCGCTGAACCATGGCCAGACGCAGATCAACGCCCGGGGGGCGCGCTCCGGTTTTACGGCGCCCCTGGCTCGTGGGCGCCGTCGTGGTGCTCTTCATTCTCGGCCTGGACTTCCTGGGTTGGCTGACCGGCACTCAATCCTTCCTCTTCAACCTGATCCTGGGGAAACGCCATGCCGGCCCGGAAGCCGAAACCGTCGCCCGGATGGTCGAGGAGTCTCTCTCCGCGGAACAAGTCAAAGTTGGCGTCCGCCGCTTCCTGGACGACGACGGCAATCTCCACCTCAAGGTCGCCCTCGCTCCGGAGCAGTTTCTCCGCCTGGCGCCCGGCTTGAAAAAAAGGCTGGCGGCGGAGGGCGCCGTTTTAGCCGGGGAAGAGGAGGAATCGGACCGGGTCTCGGATTACCATCTCTGGGAGGTCCGGTCTCCCGGAGGGAGCAGGATCCATATCCTTTTTTCCTGCCCCAAAGCCGCGGCCGGCCCCGCGAAAAAGGGCGCGCTTCCGGAAATCGGCCGGAGGCCCGAAGGCCCGGCCCGGGCGGCCGTCATCATGGACGACCTGGGCTTCAGCCTGGAAGCCGCCAGGGCCGCCTGCGCGCTCGGGATGCCCCTGACGCTGTCCGTCCTGCCCTTCAGCCCCCAGGCCGTCGCCTCGGCGCAGGTCGCACACGAGCACGGCCTGGAGATCATGCTCCATCTGCCCATGGAATCCCGGGAACATCACGAAACGGAAAAACGCACGCCGGGATTGATCGAGGCCCGCATGCCGGACGAAGACATCCGGTTGAAAGTCCGGGAGCAGGTCTACCAGGTGCCCTACATCCGGGGCGTGAACAACCACATGGGCTCGCTCCTGACCGAGGACGCGGACAAGATGGAAGTCATCCTCTCCGTCCTCCAGGAGGCGGGGTTGTATTTCGTCGACAGCCGGACGAGCGCCTCATCGCGCGCCCTGGAGGTCGCCCGCCGCCTCGGACTGCCGGCCGCGGGCTGCGACCTGTTCCTCGACGACGCGAACGACGCCTCAGCTCTTAGGAAAAACCTGGCGCGGCTCCTCAAGATCGCCCGACGGCGGGGTTGGGCTCTGGGGATCGTCCACCCCTACCCGGCGACGCTCGAGGCCCTCAAGGACTGCGCCGCGCTCTTCGAGGAGCAGGGCGTTATGCTCGTCCCCGCCTCGGAGATCGTCGCCCGCATCTCCGGCAGATAGGATCCTCCGCCCGCAAAGCAAGAGGAAAGCGGGGAGGGAGGCCGCAGCCTCCCTCCTTTGCCCGTTCGGACGCGGTAGCAGCCAGCCTGATCTATTCATAAAAATGCCTGGATGATTAAGACAAGGGAATCGTGAGACGGGACACTAGAAGGTCATCCCAAAGCCGAAGCCGGTGAATAAGCCGCCGAGGTTGATGCGGAGCTTCTCGGCGCTTGGATAATACCTCGACATAAGATGATCCTTTTCCGCCTTGGCCAGGACATATTTTAGCTGGCCGAAAACATAGAACATCCGGTTGATCATGAACTTGACGCCGCCCTGGAAATAGAACCCGAACTTGCTGAGCTTTTCTGTCGAAAGTTCGTTTTTATTGATCTCGACGTCGTGTTCTTCAGCGGAGGAATAAATGTCCGTTATTTGCCATTCATCCCAGAGGTCCATCGTGGCCTTGACGGCACATCCGCCCAGGCCGATGTAGGGGCTGATGCGGCCGTTGGGCAGGGGATGGAAGTTCAGGCCGAAGCTGATGTAAGTGGCCTTGTAATTAACGGTTTCCGTCGTCGAGGCCTTGGCATAATCGTTGTAATAAAATATGCTCGGGACTTCGAATTCGTAGGTGCCGGTAAGGCCCTTGGAGGCCATGCTGAAGCCGGTCGTGATCTCCAGGAAGGGGATGACGAACACCCCGAATTCGGCGTCGAAACCGAACGCCGTGCCGTTGGCCACGGATTCCCTGAAGAACAAATCCTCATCGGCATAGATAAAGGAATGCTCCCAGTCATAGCCCGGCTTGAGCGAGGCGAGCATCCCTCCCAGCCTCAGGCCGGGATGAATGCCCGGACCCCTTCCCCAGGCCGGGGGCGGAGCGACCGGCGCGGGCTCGTAGCGGGGCGGTTCGGGCTGCGGGGCGGGCGGGGGCGCTTCCCCGGCCAGGACCTCCACGTACATCTCATGGATGTAGCCCACGACATCCACCCCCAGCTGGGTCCTGAACTTGACCTCGAACCATTCGCCGATTTTTTTCTCGGAACTGAAAACCTTGTCGAGGGCGACGTTCTCCTCGACGGCTTCGCTGTCCGGGCTGGGATTGAGCCGGATGGCGGCGTTCTCCGCCACGACCTTGATTTTCGTCTCCGCCGCCCCGGCGGACAGGCCGGCCGTCAAGAAGAGGCAGACGATAACCCCGAACATCATGACAACAGATTTGCGACCCATTGTTCCGTACCCTCCTTTCCCGGATTTCCGCTCTACAAGCCGGCCCCGGGATTTCCCGGGCTCCGGCCGCGCCTTATTTCCCCGCCTTGGGGGTCGAGACAACCTCTGTGACCTTCCATGTCCCTTCCAGATGCTCAAGGCGCCAACGAATGCTCCCCTCGAACAGCGTCTGGCGTTTTCCGCCGCCGGCCGGAACTCCGGTCAGGGTCTGCTGGAATGTCGCTTCGCCCGCCATTTTCTTCACGATTCCCCGCGCCTCATCCGCTTGGAAATCCGTGACCGCGGCCGAACCGCCGGAGACGACGCCCCTCAGCCCGGTGTACTGTTTGGAGATGATACTCATGTCCCGCTGGATTTGCCTGGTCAGCGCCGGCGCGCCGTTTTTCTGGAAGAAACCGGCCGTGTCCCCCCTGTAAACAGACTGGGAGTATTCCCTGATCAGGGCATCGATCTGTCCCCGGCCGCTCTTCCTTATGCCCTCCAGGGCTTGGACAACGACTTTTTTGGCCTCCTCGTTTCCCGGGTTGCCGGCCAAGGCCTCGCGCGCTTCGCGGAGCGATTCGTCATACCGGCGGTTCCACAGGGCATCTTTGGCTTTTCTGAGTTTCGCCCCGGATTCCTTCTCGGCCTTTTTCTGCCTGGCGATGGCCAGATGGCTCCGGGCGTCGGTTGAGGAGGGGTCGATGGCCAGGGCTTGCTCAAGCTTGGCTATGGCCTGGTCATAATCATTTCTGTTGATGGCCTTGGCGCCAGCCTCGGCCAGGGTTTTGACCTCGGCCCGTTGCGCATCGGTCAGGGAGCCGGGTTTCTGGGGGGCGGTTTTAACGGTGTTCGAGGCGTCTTTTTTCTGAGGCGTCTCGGCTGTCTCCGCGGCCTTAGAGGGAGCGGGATCGGGCGGGGATTTTGCCTGCGTCTTTGACGCCTCCGTCGCGGCCTGAGGCTTGTTGCCCGGCTGGGATATGTTCCCGACCGGCTTCTCCGTCGGCACGGAGACCGCCCCTTTGGCTTCCGGTACGACTTTCTTTTCCGCGCTCTCTTTGGCGGCCACAACGGCTGCCTGCTCTTTCTGGAGAGCCGACAACCTTTTCAATGCCCGTTCGGCGTCGGGCCCCTTGGGCAGGAAAGACAGGTAGGTCTGGTAAAATTTGAGGGCCTGCGGCCCCTGATTCCGCTCGTCATAGAGCTGAGCCAGTCTCAGGTAGACGCGGCTGTCGTTGCGCCGGAGTTCCGTCAACCTCAAGAAGGCTTTCTCCGCCTCGTAATCGCGCCCGGCTTGAAAGAGGATTTCCGCGCTGAGGTACCGGGCCTCGTAGTGCTCCGGCTCCGCGGCCGGTATCCGGGCGAACGCCTCCAGCGCCTCGTCCCACTTCTTTTCCTTCATCAGAGCCTGGGCGTTGAGAAAAAGATCGTGGGCCGCGGGAACGACCGCCTCCCGGGGCGGCGTGGAGACGGCTTCGGGGCCGGCCGGAGGAGCGGGCTTGCCCGTGAAAATCAGAACGGCGGCCACGACGGCGGCCACGGCCGCGACCCCGCCGGCGATGAAAAGCGGCAGCTTCTTGCCGCGGCCGGCGCGACCCGCCGCGGCCGGCGCGGCCGCCGCCCTGGCCTCGGGGGGGAGCTCGTGAACGAGAGTCTCCGCGACACCCAGGGCTTCATAATTTTTCAAGTCGCCGACCAAGGCCCGGCAGCTCTGGTAACGAGCGCCCGGCTCTTTGGCCAGGGCTTTCTGAACGATGGCCTCCAGCCCCTCCGGCAGGTTTTTCTGAAACGTTCTCATGGGCAGGGGCGCCTCGTTCATGATTTTGTAGATAACCGTGGTGATCGTGTCGCCCGGAAAGGGCTTCTGCCCGGTCAGGAGCTCATACAACACGCCTCCCAGGGCGAAAATATCCGAGCGGTTGTCCACTTTTTTGCCCGCGATCTGCTCGGGGGACATGTAATAGGGCGTCCCCATGATCATGTTCGTCTGGGTCATGGTCGAGGTCGAGATGCGGGCGATGCCGAAATCCACCAGGTGGGGTCGGCCCTCGGCGTCGAGGAGAATATTGGCCGGCTTGATGTCTCGATGAACGACGCCCTTGCGGTGGGCGGTGTCCAGGGCGTCGCCCACCTTCTCAACGAGGGCGATGACCTCGTCCAGGCTCATTCTTGTCTTGCAGCTGATCAGTTCTTCGAGGCTCGAGCCGTCTATGAACTCCATGGCGATGTACGACAGCCCCTGGTCCTCACCGACGTCGTAGATGGTGACGATATTGGGGTGGGAGAGGTTGCCGGCCGAATGCGCCTCCCGCATGAACCGTTTCTGGGCCATTTCGCGCTCGGGCCCCTGGCCCAGGACGTCGAAGCGGATGGTCTTGATGGCCACGGTCCGGCCGATGTAGGGGTCGGTGGCTTTGTAGACGATGCCCATCGCCCCGCGGCCGATTTCGCCCAGGATGGTGTACTTTCCGATCTTGGTCTCACTCATAATGCGCTCATCCTGGCTGTCCGACTATTCCCCATTAAACATTTTTTCCTCGGAAAAAGCAATGTGCGGCGCCTCATCCTTCGGCTCCCGGATCAAAACTTCCAGTCCCTTGACCCGGAATCCAGCTCCACCGTTTGGGAGGGGATGTCGAGCCGCTTCTCCTCCCGGCGGTGATAGAGGGCCACCACAGCGGTGATGTTGTCCCGGCTGCCCGCCCGGTTGGCTTCCTCGATCAGCCGGCGGCAGATCTTTTCCGGTTTCTTGTGCTTCTGGAAAATCGCCGATATCTCCCGGTCGGGCAGGACGCCGTAGAGGCCGTCCGAACAGAGGAGCAAGTAGTCGGCCTCCTCGAGGCCGACCTCGAACGTGTCCACTTCGACCCGGGGCTCATAGCCCAGTGAGCGGGTGATCATGTGCTTGAAGGGAGACTGGTTGATTTCCTCCTCCGACAGGGAATTGAAGCGTCGCTGCTCCTCGGCCCAGGAATGGTCGCGGCTGACCTGGATGACGGCTCCCCGGCTGAGGCGGTAAGCCCGGCTGTCTCCGACGTTGGCCAGATGGGCGGTTCCGCCGTTGACCAGGGCGGCGACCAGCGTCGAGCCCATTCCGTTCAGCTCGGTTTCCCGGGAGGCCAGGCGGTGAATTTGGGAGTTGGCCTCGTGGCAGGCCTCGGTCAGGAGAGCGGCCCAATCGGGCTCGGCCGGCGGCTTGTCCAGGCTGTCTCTCAGAAAGCTCCGGATGCTTTCCGAAGTCAGCAAACTGGCCCGGCCGCCCGCCTGGTGACCGCCCACTCCGTCGGCCACGAGAAGGAGGTAGAGCGGACGGCCGAGGGAGGGAACCTCATGGGAGAGGTCCAGGCAAAGAAAATCGTCCTCGTTGGTCTCCCTTTTCCGGCCGATGTCCGTGAGGCCGAAGAATTCAAGGCTCATGTTTCGCTCTCATTCCGGATAGCCGCCCGCCGGCCCGGGCTGCCCGGAAGGCCCGGAGAGGCCGAAAAGCTAGGACTTTCGGAAGCGGAGGAGGGTTTTCCCCATTTCCACGGACGCGTTGTTCTCCAGAGCGGCTTGTCCCGAGATGACCGCTCCGTTGACCTTGGTCGGGTTGGTGGCGCTCTCGTTGACGATCGTGAAGGTCTTCTTGGAGCTGTCGAAGTGAATCGTGGCCTGCTCCTTGGAAACGGTGTCGTCCGCGAGCTCGACCTCGTTCTTGCGGGCGCCGGCCCGGCCGATGGCGTTCGACATCTTGGTCAGGGGAAATTCCCTGCCCTTGTCCGGTCCCTTCTCCACGACCAGTCCGGCGCCCAGGTCGACGTAAACCTGGGTTTTGGCCGCCTCGGGCTCGGCCGCCAGCCGGG
>CAZFTV010000008.1:0-9578 GCA_964521765.1 uncultured Eubacteriales bacterium | reverse complement strand
CGAGGGCGATGATCAGGCCGATGAACATCACGATGGCGGCGATGAGAATGACCCGCAGCGTGGAGGACAGGCCCACGGTCGACCGGGAGTCTTCCTTGAGGATGGGCAGGTCGGCCCGGGTGGGATCCTGGATGACCGTTCCCGTCACCTTGAATGTCTTGCCGATAGGAGGAAGGTTGTTCGTCCGCACATAGAGCTGGTTGTAGGGCAGCTCGCCGACGTTGATGGCGCCCGTGACGATGCTCTCGTCCTGGATGATATAAAAGCCCCGGGTCGTCCCCGCCGGGTCGGACCGGACTTCCTGGACGAGGCCCGTGACCGTAACCGTCGTATTCCAGTGGCGGACCGGGTTGGCTCGGATGTCATTGATCCAAACCTGGTCGGCGGCGTTGGCGGCCGAGACAGTCAGGGCCGCGCCCCCCAGCGTCAGGCAGACGAGGGCGACAATCTTTCTCATGGCGTTCCTCCTTGATTCGAGATCATTTTAAGCCTTTGTCTAAGAAAAAATTTACATCGGCCGCCTCTCTCTTGTCAACAGGAGCGACGTTTCCTCCTTCCGTTTTTTCGCCTCCGGTCCGGGGCCTTTCGAGAGCGGCGAAAGCATGGAGAGCGCCGGCTCGTCCCCGCCGGGACGTTCGGCCGCGCGACAGCCGGGTTGCTTCACACCTGTTTTCTGCGCTAATATAATTATAGGAATAGGAGAAATCGGATAATAAGAACGAGGGAGGTTCCCATGCCATCACGATATCGCGTCGCATCCATCATCGTCCTGCTGGCCGCCTGGAGCGGGCTGCTCATCTTCCCCGCCTGCCGCCCCGCTCCCACGGAAGCGGAAATGAAGGCCATGATAGAGATCCGGGATGTCGAGACGAAATGGGTGTCGAAAGAATACCGCGCCTGGCCCCCCAAGCTTGTCCTCGTCCCGTCCATTTCCTTCCGGGTCAAGAACCTGTCGGACAAGCCGCTGACCTATGTCAACTTCAACGCCATCTTCAAGTTCAAGGACGACCAGGAAAACCTGGGCGACTGCTTCCTGGCCGCCATCCGGAGAACGCCCGTGCCGCCGGGCGGAATGAGCCCCGTCATTCTCCTGGTGAGCAACTTCGGCGTCGAGGGCAAGACCCTGGCCTCCTTCGAGAACAACCCCATGTGGAAACCGGTCGTCATCAAGCTCTTCGCCCAGAACCGCGGCTCCGACCACATCCTGTTGGGGACCTATCCCTGCTCCAAGACGATCGATTTCACGGAGCCGGCCCCGGCGGAAACCGGACCCGGAGAGAAGAAAAGCAATCAGTAGTCCAGGACGTTCGGCCTGAGGATTTTTATCTGGCTCTTTCTTTTTTCCGAATCGAGGAAGACATCGATGGCCTTGGTCCTTTTATCGAAGTAGAGTTTTTCCTCGATCTCCTTCCTGACGTCCTCGAACGGCTTGAGCTTCCGCTCCTTCCGGCTCTCCAGGCGCAGCAGGGACCACCCGTTCTTTGACTTCAGCCAGCCGGAAACCTGTCCCGGTTGGAGCTTCTGGACGGCCCCCTCCAGGACGAGGTCGAGCTCGCCCTTCTTGAACGTCCCCAGGTCTCCCCCGCTGTCCCCGGCCGGGCCGTCGGAATAAATCCCGGCCAGCGCGGCGAAATCTTCCCCGGCGGCCAACTTGCCGCTGACCTCGCTTTTTCTGGATTCCAGTTCCTCCGCGGAAGCCTTCTCTTCGGAGAGGAAAATGCCGCGCAGCGCGACTTCCTCCGGCTCGGTATACATTTCAGGATGGGCTTTGTATTCCTTGACCACGTCGGCGTCATCGATCGCAATTTTCCGGTCGACCTCGCTGAAAAGCACCGCCTGGCGGAGGAGGTCTTCCTCCATCTGCCGGACCCACAGGTTGTAGTCGATCCCCTCCCGCCGCAGAGCGACATGCAGATCCTCGTCGCTCTCCAGGTTGTTCTGGCTCTTGATGTTGTCGATGGTCAGTCGGACCTGCTCCCGGACATCGAGTCGCGCCTCCTTGGCCTTCTGCAGGAGAAGGAGTTCGGTGATCATGCGGTCGATGAGGTTTTTCCTCAAGGTCTCGACTTGAGTCTCGAAGGCCTCCCCGCTCACCTGGGTCCGCAGTCCCTGGGTCAGCAGCTCAAACCGGCCCTTGACATCGGAACGGGAAAGGATCTCGCCGTTGACCACGGCCACGACTTCGTCGATGACCTCTTGTCCGAAAAGGAGGCACAGGCTCATGAGAAAGAATAGGGCCGCCACGCGTCCGATCGTGATGTTCATTGCTCATTCCTTTGGTAGGGAAAAGACAGGTTTTGGGTCAGGGCTTTCCAATCGAGGGTCTCTTTCAACTCCTCCAGGTGCGAGTCCAGCTCCCGGCTGATCTTCCGGTCCAGGAGCTTCATGCGGATGTTGGAGGAAGCCTTCTCCAGGGACAGAAGCTCCGGTTCGACCCGGCGGTTGAGCAGGAAAATATGGAAACCGTAGGAGGATTCGACCACGCGGCTGATCTGTCCTTCTTCCAGGGAAAGAACGACGCGCTCGATCTCGTAGGGGAGCTGGCCCCGGCTGAAAATGCCCATCCGTCCGCCCCTGGCCGCTTCTACGCCGATGGACGTCTCACGCGCGGCCTGCTCGAAATCCTGGATGGATTTGTCCCTGACCCTGTTCAGGACCTCGACGGCGACCTCCTCGGAATCGGTCAGGATCTGGCTGACCTCGAAGCGTTCGGGCAGAAGGAAATCGCTCTTGTGCTCCTCGTAGTAAGCCAGGACTTCATCATCGCCGACGGAGATGTCCTTGATCAGAAGGTAGGTGTGTTTGTCCACCAGGAGCTTTTCCCGGAACCCCTTCAGCTCCGTCTCGCTCAGGTCGCGGTTTATCTTCGGGTCTCCCCGACTCTTGACTTTGACCAGGTAGTCCTTCATCTCCTCCTGGCTGAGGCTGACCTGCTTCATCCGGGCGCTCTCCAGGAGAAGCTTGTCTTCGATAAACCGGTCGAACAGCCGGCTCAGGGTCAGGGCGGAAGGGCCGTCTTCCAGGCTTCCCAGCGTCCTGAGAACATAATTTTCGAAGTCGGAGTTAAAATAGAAGGACTCCCCGACCTGGAAGACGACCGGGTCCCCTTTTATAGCTTCGTCCCGGGCGACGGACACGCCGCCGGCGTCGCCCGATTCGCGGCGGCAGGCTCCGGAAGCAAACAAGGTTGCCGCCGCCCAGGCGATAAAAAAGGTCCATCCTATTCGAGAGGCCATGGAAATGCTTCGCTCCCTAAGAAAGTGGGATTTTACCACTATTCTCTAACGCCTTCAAGACGAGGAGCGTTTCATCCAGGACCCGCCCATCGTCCGAAGACGTCAGAAAGACGGTCAAGACGCCCTGGGGGGTCATGCGGCCGGAATGCCGCTTCAGGAGAGAGGGCAGCCTGGACGGATCCAGGGGCGTGTCGGGGTGGAACTTGAAGACCAGGCGATTGTCGAAGCGGTCCAGGCTCCTGACCCTGAGCCGATGGGCGAGCCATTTGACCGCTCCGTAAGCCAGGAGATTCCGGGCTCCGGGGGGAGGCGACCCGAAACGGTCGATCATCTCGGACTCGAGGCGGGCAATGTCCTCCAGGCTCTCGACGGAGGAAATCCTCTTATAAAGGCTGAGGCGGAGGTTGACCTGGGGGAGATAATCCTCCGGGATGCGGATGTCGGCCTTGAGGTTGATTTCGGATTTGACCTCTACGACCGGCTCCCCCTTCAGCTCCCTGATGGCCTGAGCGAGGAGGTGAAGGAAATAATCGTAGCCCAGCGCGGCCAGGGCGCCGTGCTGCTCGAAGCCCAGGAGGTTCCCGGCGCCGCGGATCTCCAGGTCTTTGGCCGCCAGCCGGAACCCCGAGCCGAGCTCGCTGAACTCCTGGAGCGCTCGCAGCCGCTTTCGGGCCAGGGGCGTGAGCTCGGAGAACGGCGGCAAGAGGAAATAGGCCGCGGCCTGGCGGGACGAGCGGCCCACCCTTCCGCGCAGCTGGTAGAGCTGGGCCAGGCCGTAGAGGTCGGCCCGGTCGACGATGAGGGTATTGACCAGGGGGATGTCGATTCCGTTCTCGATGATCGTCGTCGAGACGAGGACGTTGGTCTTCTGCTCGATGAAATCCAGCATCCTCTTCTCCAGCAGCCGGGCGGACATCTGTCCATGGATGACGCTCACCCGGGCTTCGGGGACGAGACGCGTCAGGCTGCCGGCCGTCCGGTCGATGTCCTCGACACGGTTGTGGATGAAGTACGCCTGACCGCTGCGCCTCAGCTCCCGCCGGACCGCCGAAGCGACCAGCTTGGGGCTGAAGCCGGTGACGATGGTGTTCACCGCCAGGCGGTCCCGGGGAGGGGTTTCGATAAGGCTGATGTCCCGCAGCCCGGTCAGGCTCAAATTGAGCGTCCTGGGAATGGGGGTAGCGGTCAGGGTCAGAACATCGATGTCCGTCTTGAGCTGCTTGATCTTTTCCTTGTGGGAGACGCCGAAGCGCTGCTCCTCGTCGACGATGAGCAGCCCCAGGTCCCGGAAGACCACATCCCCGGAAAGCAGGCGATGCGTGCCGATGAGGATGTCGGCCAGCCCTTTTTTCAGGTCTTCCAGGATCCGTCTCTGTTCGGAGGCGGACTGGAGCCGCGTCAGGGACTCGACCCGGACGGGGAAGAGGAGCATCCGACCCTTGAAGGTCTTGAAATGCTGACTGGCCAGGACGGTGGTGGGACACAGCACGGCCACCTGCTTGCCGTCCATGACGGCCTTGAAGGCGGCGCGCATGGCCACCTCCGTCTTGCCGTACCCCACGTCGCCGCATACAAGGCGGTCCATGGGAGTCGGCGACTCCATGTCGGCGTAGACCTCCCGTATGGCGCGCCGCTGGTCCTCGGTCTCCTCGAAAGGAAACATGTTCTCGAAATCCGCCTGCCAGCGGCCGGCGGGGGAAAAGCCGAAACCCACCGCGGACTTCCGCCGGGCGTAGAGGTCGAGGAGCTCCCTGGCCAGGCTTTCCACGGCGTGCTTGGCGCGTTGCTTGGTCTTCTCCCAGGAGGGCGTCCCCAGCTTATCGAGAGCGGGCTGCGTCTCTCCGGCGGCGGAGTATTTCTGGACGAGGTTGAGGTTTTCGACCGGCACGAAAAGCTTGTCCCCGTCCCGGTAGCGGAGGTCGATGAATTCCCCCGTCTTGCCCTCCACGTCCATCTTGATCAGGCCCTGGAAAAGGCCGATGCCGTAATCCGTGTGGACGACGTGGTCCCCCGCCCGCAGGTCCTGGAACTGGGACTGGAAGGGCCGGACGGCGACCCGGCTCGAGACGATCCGTTCCGCGGTCAGGATGTCTTTTTCGGAGAAGAAATAGATCTTTTCCTCGGGGAAGCCGAAGCCCCGTCCGATGTCCCCCAGGAGCAGCAGGATTTCCCCCTCCCGCGGCTGCTCCTTCGGATCGGCCGTTTCCCGCGCGGCGAGATCTTCCTGATCGAGGAGAGCCCGGATTCTTTTTCGCAATGGGTCGCCGGACAGGAACAGGTAGCAGCGGTCCCTTCGGGACAGGAGCTTCTTGAGATAGTGGAGGAAAAAGGGCAAGTTGTTGACGAAGCGGGACGCGGGTTGAAAGCCCAGGTTGTGGACCCGGCCCTCCTCCGGCGAAGCCAGCTCCCGGCCCAGGACGGCTGTTTCCCGGATTTGATTCCATTCGGTCTCGGGATAGATTTCATCGGCCGGGAGGACGAATTTCCGCGACTTCTCGAGTTCGCGGGCCTGCTCCTCGAACTCCTCCCGCGACTCTTTCCATTCCTTTTCCGCTTCCTCGAAATCCAAGACCAGGAAATACGCGTCCCCCAGGAAGGAACGGAAGGGAGCGAAATGCCGCCGGTGAAGGAGGCTGAGAAAAGCGAAGCTGGGGAACACGTCGCCGGCCTGGAGCCGGGCGGCTTTCTCGCGCACGTCCTCGGCGGCGGCCCCGGCCCGGACCGCGGCCAGGTCCGCCCACTCCTCGAAAAAGGCCCGACGCCCGGGAAACTCGCGGAGCGAGGGAAGGGTCACCCGGTCCAGGCGGCGGAGCGACGTCTGGGAGGAGGGGTCGAATGTCCGGAGGGAGGCGATCATCTCGCCGGCGAATTCCAGGCGGAAGGGAAATTCCTCCCAGGGCGAGAAAACGTCCACGATTCCCCCCCGCCAGGCGTATTCGCCGTGCGAGGCGATGAGCTCCTCCTTGGCGTAGCCGAACTCGGCCAACATCCGGAGCGCGTCCTCACGGCCGAGCCGGGCGCCCTTCTCGATTTCCAGGAAAAATTCGGCCAGGCCCCCCGGCTCGGGAAAGGGCTTCAACAGGCCGAACAGGTCGGTCAGGATGAGGTCCGCCGGCCGGCGCGCGAGGTCGAAAAAAAATCTCATGCGCGCGGCCGCGGCCTCCAGCGGCAGGGACACTTCCTGGAAGGGGCTGACGCCGAGGCCGGGCAGGACGGCCACTCTTTTTCCGGGCGCAAGGTGAGACAGGAAAAACCGGCACCGCTCCGCCAGGTCCTCGAGCGGGGTCGCCTGGGGCAGGACGCAGACCAGGCGTTCCCGGAGCGAGGCGGCCAGGCAGGCCAGGACATAGGGCCGCGCGGCTTCGGCCAGCCCGGTCAGGGTCACGCCGCGCTCCCTTCGCTCCAGGGATTCCAGGAGATCGCGGAAGGAGCGGACCTCGAGGAGAAAATCCATGCTCATCGGTCCTCATTATACGGGGCGGGCCTCCCTCCGTCCATTTTCAACCCTCCGCGCCGCTCAGCCGCGCGGCGGACGCCGCCTCCTCCGCCTTTAGGGTTCCCGAGATTCCGGGTCGCTCCCCTTTTCTCTTGAAAGGGGGTTGTGCCCCTCCTGAAATTTCCCGAGGAGGGGGGCCGCGTGTTTTTTCCTTGACTGAACCATCGGCCCGTTGTATAAGGAATATTCTTCTCCCGCCAGTCGACCCTGATCGCCGAGTTGGCGGATATCATAAATATTCGAGCCGGTTGTTGAGGCTGCGAAGCCGGACCCGACAGCCAGCGGCGTGAACCCTTTCGCCCCGAGACAACCTCGCCTCCCGGTTCATCGCCGGCTGCGGCCGGTTCGCCGCCGAAGAGAGGTGAGCCGTGAAACTAGCCCTCCTCGTCCCTGAGCTGCGGGAGGCTATCGCTGCGGGAAACACGGAAGAGCTGCGCCTTTTCTGCGAATCGGGCCACCCGAGCGTCATCGCCGATTTCATCTCGGCCCTCACTCCCGAGGAAGCCTGGGAGGTCCTGCGCCAGGCTCCGCTGGCCCTGCGGGTCGAAATCTTCAGCCAGATGGAGCAGGACATCCAGGTCGACATGACCGAGGTCATGAAACGGGAGGACCTCGCCCGGCTGCTGGCCGAGATGCCCTCGGACGACCGGGTGGACCTGTTCAAGGCCATGCCCGAGGAGAAGCAGGAAATGATCCTTCCGGCCCTGGCCCAGGCGGAGAGGGAGGATATCCGAAGGCTCGCCTCTTACCCCGAGGGCACGGCGGGAGCCGTCATGACGAGCGAGTACGCCGTGCTCAACCCCGATCTCACCGCCGGGGAAGCCATCGCCAAGCTGCGCCTCGAGGCTCCGGACAAGGAGACGATCTACTCGGCTTATGTCATCGGCGACAGGCGCGAGCTTCTGGGCTTTGTCTCCTTGAAAGACCTCATCCTGGCCCGGCCGGAAGCGCGCATCCGGGACATTATGCACAAGGATGTCATTCATGCCTGCGTGACGGACGACCAGGAAGAAGCGGCCCGCAAAATCCAGAAATACGACCTCATCGCCCTGCCCGTCGTCGACAGCCAGAGAACGCTGGTGGGCATCATCACCCATGACGACGCCCTGGACGTCATCACCCAGGAACAGACCGAGGACATCGAAAAGCTCATGGCTATCGCCGGCCGCCACGAGGCCTTTGCTTACCTCCGGACCTCGGCCTGGGGCCATTTCCGGAACAGGTTTTTGTGGATTCTTGCCCTGGCGCTTCTCGGGTTTGTCTCTGGCTTCATCGTCCAGAGCTTCGAGGGGCTCCTCCTCCAGTTCGCCATCCTGGCCACGTTCATGCCCATGCTGGCCGACACGGGCGGGAACACGGGAAGCCAGTCGGCCACCCTGATCGTCCGCGCCCTGGCGCTCAAGGAAGTCACGATCAGGGACACGCTGAAAATCCTCTTCAAGGAGATTCAGATTTCCCTTCTTCTCGCCCTGCTGCTGGCGGGCATCGCCTTCGGTCGCGTGCTCCTCTTCAGCGGCAAATCCTCCATGCCGTCGGCGTTTTCGCCCTGGATGGTGGCCCTGGCCGTCAGCGTAGCGCTCGCCCTGCAAGTCATCAGCTCCACCTTGATCGGGGCCCTTCTTCCCCTGGCCGCGGCCCGCATGAAATTCGACCCGGCTGTCGTGGCCAGCCCGGCGCTGACGACGATCGTCGACATTACGGGCTTGCTGATCTTTTTCATGACGACGAAGATCATTCTTCAGATATAGAAGAAAAGGGCGCCGGGCTCAGCGTGCTATTCCGGATGCTCCAGTCCCGCCGCCCGTCTGTCATCCTTGACATATCCCCGGCGCCCCTTTATGCTTTTTTCATGGAGGGAGGGGCGTCAGACGGCCGCAATATGCCCGTGGACGCTCAGAGCCGAAAATCATGCTCCTGTCCCGGTAAATCATGACCAGGCGCGAGAACCAGGCCGTGGAATATCGGGCCTTTAAAGCTTGCCCCTCTTTGTCTCCCGGCTCAGGCCGCCGCGCCCATAAAAATAAGGGAAACCCATGAAAAATAATCCCCGCCAATCCATGAGCGCAAAAGGAAAGCGGTTCTGTCTTCGCCAAAAGCCCCTTTCCCCGGTACCCTGTATCCTCACCGCGCTCCTGCTTTTTCTCGCCACGGCCCCTTCAGCCCGCTCCAACGGAATCAAGTTTCAGCGTTTGTCGATCGAGCACGGCCTTTCCCAAGGTTCCATCCTGTCCATCTTCCAGGACAGCCGGGGGTTCTTATGGTTCGGCACCGAGGAAGGCCTGAACCGCTACGACGGATATCAATTCGCTCATTTCAAACTGAAACCGGGCGATTCGGCCAGCCTAAGCAACAACACGATCTGGGCGATTTGCGAGGATTCCCAGGGAATCCTGTGGGTCGGGACTCTTGGCGGCCTGAACAGATATGACCGGGAGAAAGAAGCCTTTGTCCGCTACCTGCACGACCCGGCGAACCCGTCCAGCCTGAGCCACAACGCCGTCTATGGCCTCGCCGAGGACCGGTCCGGCACCCTCTGGGTGGCGACGGAGGGCGGAGGCGTCAACGCCTTAGACCGCAAAACGGAAAAATTCACCCGCTATCAGCATGACCCGCTCAATCCCAACAGCCTGAGCCACAACGCGGTGTATGCCGTCTGCGAAGACCGGTCCGGCGCATTGTGGTTCGCGACCAACGGAGGCCTCGACAAGTTCGACAACAAAACCCAAGGCATCAAAGCCTACGAATTGGCGAAGGGCCCCAAGAAACTAGTCGTCGTGCCCAATGCCACGCACTATGACATCTACAATCGCGATCACGAGCAGGCCCGCAACCTGGCCATCGAATGG
>CAZFTV010000007.1:13756-22869 GCA_964521765.1 uncultured Eubacteriales bacterium | reverse complement strand
CGTAATCCGTGACGAGGTTCATGGTGGCGTAGCAAATCTCCGCCTCCCGGGCCAGGCGCGCCTCCGTGGCCGAGGTCATGCCGATGACATCGCAGCCCCAGGAGCGGTAGATGCGCGACTCGGCCTTCGTGGAAAAGGCGGGGCCTTCCATGTTCAGGTAGGTGCCGCGGGGGTGGACCCGCAGCCCGAGATCGCGGCCCGTCTCGAAAAGAACCCCGGCCAGGTCGCCGCAGACCGGATTGGCCAGGCCGACATGGGCGACAACGCCGCGGCCGAAAAAAGTGGATGGCCGCCCGGTCGAAAAACTGGTCGGCGAACATGATGTCTCTGGGCCGAATCTCTTCTTTGAGCGAGCCGCAGGAATTGACGGACACGATCCTCTCCACGCCCAGCAGCTTGAAGCCGTAGATGTTGGCCCGGTAATTCACATCGGAGGGGGAATGGCGGTGCCCCCGGCCGTGACGGCTGAGAAAAGCCACCCCGCGGCCGCCCAGGCGTCCCAAGAAAAAGGCATCCGAGGGGTCTCCGAACGGCGTTTTGAGCCTGACCTCGCGGAGGACCTCCATGCCCTCGATCTCATACAGACCGGTCCCCCCCAGGATGCCGACCTCCGCCGACGGCAGCCGCAAGGCCCGGGGGGCCGCCTTCCGCTTGGATGCCATGCCGTCCTCCGTTCCCTGAGCTTCGAGCCGATAGGGTATAGTATGATAAAGTTCACCCCATAACAATACAAGAGTCCGCAGGCTTGAACTCGACGGCCAAACCGGGAATAATAGGGCTCTTTAGGCCGGGGTGATTCCGTCGACACACGCGACGAAAGCCGGGCGGCCCGGCATGCCCGCCGGGCAGGAGGGAGACCGCGCATTCCCTGGTCAAGCGGCAGGAAGACATGCGGGAAGAAAAACTGAACGAGCTCGCCGGCCTGCTCGCCTCCGTGAGCCGGGTGGCGGTCCTGACCGGCGCGGGGATCTCCGCCGAGTCGGGCATCCCCACCTTCAGGGGCGAGCAGGGTCTGTGGAAGCAATTCCGCGCCGAGGAGCTGGCGACTCCCGAAGCCTTCGAGCGCGACCCGAGGCTTGTCTGGGAATGGTACGACTGGCGGCGCAAGATCATCGGACAGGCGGCGCCTAACGCGGGCCACAGGATCCTGGCCGCCTGGCAAGGGATGTTTTCCTCCTTCAGCCTGATCACTCAAAACATCGACGGCCTGCACGAACGCGCCGGCTCCCGAGACCCGCTCGAGCTCCACGGCTGCATCTGGAAAGTGCGCTGCCTCCGGGAGGGAACGCTCAGTGAAAACCGCGACGTCCCCCTGCGCGACCTCCCGCCGCTCTGCCCGGACTGCGGCGGCCTGCTCCGTCCCCACGTCGTCTGGTTCGGCGAGCCGCTCGACTCTCGCGTCCTGGACGAGGCTTTCCGCAGGTGCTCCTCGTGCCAGGTCATGTTCGTCGTCGGCACATCGGCCGTGGTTCATCCCGCCGCCGCCCTTCCCCTGGCCGCCGCGGAGGCGGGCGCCGTGCTGGTCGAAGTCAATCCCGAGCCGACCCCCCTGACACGGGCCGCTGATTTCAGCTTCCGGGGAGAATCCGGCAGCCTGTTGCCCCTCCTCAACCGGAAGCTCGCCGCCCCGGACGGCCCCTGATCAAGGAGAGTCACACATGAAATTCCTTTACCTCGACGGGTCGGCCGGCCTGAGCGGCGACATGATCCTGGGCGCCCTTCTCGACCTCGGCGTTCCCCCGGCCGCTTTCAAGAAAGACATGACACGGCTGCGGCTTCCGGTTGAAATCACCGCCGGCCGTGTTCGGCGCGGAGCCATGAGCGGGTTGAAAGTGAACGTTGAGGTCAGGGGCAAGGGCTCGCCGCCCCGCCGGTTCAAGGATATCGCCGCCCTGGTCGGGAAAAGCGGGTTCCCGAGCCCGGTGCGGGACCGGGCGCTCGCCGTCTTCAACGCCCTTTTCAAGGCCGAGGCCAAAGTGCACGGTCATGCCTTCAAGAACACGCACCTCCATGAAGCGGGCGCCGACGACGCGATGGTGGACATCGTGGGCGCTTGCCATCTCCTCGATGTGCTGGGCATACGTAAAATCCATGCTTCGCCCCTCAACGTAGGCTCGGGCTGGGTCAAGACCGCTCACGGGATCCTGCACGTCCCCCCACCCGCCGTAGCCGAATTGCTCAGGGGCGTACCCGTCTATTCGGCCTGGGCCGAGGCGGAGCTCGTGACGCCCACGGGCGCCGCCCTGGCCGTCGTCCTGGTTGATTCTTTCACAGCCCTGCCGGAAATCTGCTATGACCGAGTCGGCTACGGCGCCGGCGCCCGCAATCTTCCCGGCTTTTCCAACATCCTCCGCGTCTTTTACGGCCGGGAGGCTGCCTCCCGGCCCGGAAACCGTCTGTTCGTTATTGAAACCCATATCGACGACTCCAGCCCCCAGGTTTTGGCGGCATTCCTGGATACCGCTCTTGCACTTGGCGCCCTGGACGCGGCGCTGACTCCGATCGTGATGAAAAAAGGCCGGTTGGCGAGCAAATTGACGCTCCTGGCCGAGGCTGATAGAATAGATGACCTCGTCGCCGGGGTGTTCCGGGAGACGACCTCGATCGGCGTCCGCTATTACCCCGTGGAAAGGCGCGTGCTGGACCGCGCTCAATCCGGAGTCAGGGTGGCCGGAGAGTTGGTGGGGATCAAGGTCTCCCGGTTCCAGGGCGGGACCGTTAACGCCCAGCCGGAATATTCGGACTGCCTCAAGGCCGCGCGGAAATCGGGCCTGTCCTTGAAAGAGGTTCAAAGGCTGGCGACAGAGCAATACTGGAGTCAAAAGACAGGACGCGGATGAGCCCCAAGAAAAAGATGGACCTTGAGAAGATGGAAAAAGGGGTCCGCCTCATTCTGGAAGGGGTGGGAGAGGACATCCGGCGCGTGGGGCTGCGGGAAACGCCCCGGCGCGTGGCCCGGATGTTCTGTGAAATCCTCGGCGGCCGGCACGAGGACCCGGCCCGGCACCTGACCGTCATCCACAGCGAAAAGCATGACGAGATGGTCATTATCAAGAACATCCCCCTCTATTCCATGTGCGAGCATCACCTCCTGCCCTTCGCCGGGGTGGCCCACGTGGCCTACATTCCCCGGGGCGGCCGGATCGTGGGGCTGAGCAAGATCGCCCGGGTCGTGGATACGTTCAGCCGGCGGCTTCAGGTGCAGGAGCGCCTGACCAAGCAAGTCGCGGACCTGATCATGGACAGCCTCCAACCCCTGGGGGTCATGGTCATCATCGAAGCCGAGCACATGTGCATGTCCATGCGGGGGGCCAACAAGCCCAAGTCGCTGACGGTGACGTCCGCCGTCCGCGGCTCCTTCCGCGCCTCGAGCGTCACCCGCACGGAAGCCATCGCTCTCATCCGGGGAGGGACGGGCAGTGTCCGGAACATCTAGGCCGACGTTCTACGTCACCACGCCCATCTACTACGTCAACGACGTGCCCCACATCGGCCACGCCTACACGACGATCATCGCCGACGTCCTGGCCCGGGCCCGGAAGCTCGCCGGCCGCGACGTGTTCTTCCTGACGGGCACGGACGAGCACGGGCAGAAAGTCCAGAAGGCGGCGGCCGAGAAAGGGCTCTCGCCCCGGGAGCTCGCCGACCGGGTCGTGGTCCGGTTCCAGGACCTGTGGCGCGCCCTGGGCATCGAGCCCGACTTCTTCATCCGGACGACGATGCCCGCCCACGAGCGCGGCGTGCAGAAGATCTTTAAAAAGCTCAAGGACCAGGGCGACATCTATAAGGGCACCTACCAGGGTTGGTACTGCGTGTCGGACGAATGCTACCTCGCCGAGGACGTGCCCCAGGAGAGCGACCGGACCAAGATCTGCCCCGACTGCGGCAAGACTGCCCATCTTCTCTCCGAGGAGTGCTATTATTTCCGCCTGTCGGCCTACCGGGAGCGCCTGCTCGACTTCTACGCCCGCCGCCCGGACTTCGTCCGGCCCGAGAGCCGGATGAACGAGGTCGTGAGCTTCGTCAAGCGGGGGCTCAAGGACCTGGGCATCACCCGGACGACGGTTGCGTGGGGCATTCCCTCTCCCGACGACCCCAAGCACACGATCTACGTTTGGTTCGACGCCCTGCACAACTACGTGACCGGCGTCGGCTACGACCAAAACATGGACCTCTTCCGGAAATACTGGCCGGCCGATATCCAGCTCATCGGCAAGGACATCCTCCGCTTTCACGCCGTCTTCTGGCCGGCTTTCCTCATGGCCGGTGGGTTCGAGCTGCCGCGCTGCGTCTTCAGCCACGGGTGGTGGATGATGGGCGGGGCCAAGATGTCCAAGTCGAGACGCAACGTCTTCGACGTCAACCTCATCCTGAAGATGTTCGGGCCGGATCCGCTGCGCTATTTCCTCATCCGCGAGATCCCCATCGGGCTGGACGGAAATTACTCCGACGAGTCCTTCCTCCACCGGGTGAACTCCGACCTGGCCAACGACCTGGGCAACCTCGTCCAGCGGACGCTGACCCTGATTGGCAAGTCTTTCGGCGGCGTCCTGCCCGAGCCCGGGCCGGAGAACGGGTCGGACGCGAAACTGCGCGATGAGTTCGGCGCGCTCAAGGAGCGCGTGACGGCTCTCTACGACGAGATCTCCCTGACCCGGGCGCTGGAGGAAATCTGGGCCTTCATCTTCAGCGTCAATAAATACCTGGCCGACGAGGAGCCCTGGAAGATGGCCGGCGATCCCTCCCGCGCCGGACGGCTGGCCCGGGTGCTGTTCCAGGCCGCGGCGGCGGTGCGCGGCATCAGCCACCTTCTTTTCCCGGTCATGCCCGGATCGGCGCGCAGAGTCTGGGAATGGCTGGGCGAGGAGAACCGGCCGGAGGACATCCTATTCCGGGACCTGGAATTCGGCGCGCTCAAGCCCGGCCGGAAGATTCAGGAACCCACGCCGCTTTTCCCCCGCGTGGCGCTCAAGGATTTTCTGGCGGCCATGGCCGAGCCCGCTCCGGCCGCGATAAAGGAGGACACGATGGAGCAGGTCAGCTACGACGAATTCAAAAAGATGGACCTCAGGGTGGCTCATATCCTCAAGGCCGAGCGCGTCCCCAACACGGACAAGCTGCTCAAGCTCGAAGTGGATATCGGGACGGAGACCCGGACGCTGGTCGCCGGCGTGGGCGACGTCTACAAGCCCGAGGACCTGGCCGGCAAGAGACTGGCCGTCATCGTCAACCTCAAACCGGCCGTCATCCGCGGGGTCGAGTCCCGGGGCATGATCCTGGCCGCCGAGTGGCAGGGCAAGGCCAAGATCGCCTTTTACGACGACGACGTCCCGGCCGGGTCCAAGGTCAAGTAGCCCGCTATCAGGGCGCCTTGACGGGCTCGCCCGTCAGGGGATCGATGAGCGCTATCTTGCGGACCTTTCCGAACTTATCGAGCGGCCCCGGGAACTTCTCGCCTCCCTTGTTGCACGGCTCCCAGTCGCCCACGATCATGATGGCCGCTTGGTCGGGGTGGATATAGGTCCTGGCCGCTTCGAGGACCTTGTCCCGCGTAACGGCTTTGATCCTGTCCCGGTAACGGGCATAATAATCCAACGGCTTGCCCGCCAGTTCCAGGTTGGCGAAGCTGAGCGTCGTCGCCTGGACCGTCTGGAAGTTGTCGGCAAAGCTCTCCAGGTAGTAGTTCACCGCGGTATCCAACTCCTCGTCCGTGACGGGCTCGGTCCGGATCCGCTTGAATTCCTTGAGGATGAGCGAGACAGCATAGCCGACCGTGGACGACTTCGTCTGGACATACCCGGAAAACGTCCCCGGAAATCCCCAACGGTAGGCGAAACGGCTGCCCGTGTTGTAGGCCAGCCCCTCGTCGGAGCGGACCTTGGTGGTGATGCGCGAAGTGAAGCTCCCCCCGCCCAGGATGAAGTTCATGACCTGGACGGCGTGGTAGTCGGGATGCGTGTCCTCGAGTCCTAGGTGCCCGAGGCTGATGTAGCCCTGGCTGATCGGCCTCTGGATAAAATACACGCCGGGCTCAACAGGGGGGAAGTCCCTGGAGAGCTTGGGGATATCCGAAGGCCTGTTCTTCCAGGGAGCGATGATTCTGTCGATTTTCTTCTTGAGCGCGGCTTTGCTGAAATCGCCGGACACGGCCAAGACGATGTCCCGGGGGAAGAAGAAGCGGCCGTGGCAGGCCTTGAGGTCGGGAACAGTGAGACCCTCGTAGGATTTTCTTGTCGGCCGACGAGTCAGGGGATGATCTCCGTAAAGCACCCGCTCATACTCCCTGGAAAGGATGGCGGCCGGCTGGTCATTCGCCTGTCGGAGCCCCTCGATGAGACGAGCTTTCTCCAGCCGGACGGCGTCCTCGCGGAACTCGGGGTTCATGAGGACGTCGAAGAACAAGGCCAGGCCATCGTCGAGGTCCTTGCTCATGACCGAAAGCGATAAAGTCGAAATTCTCTCTCCGGGGCTGAAGAAACTCAGGCTGCCCCCCAGAAAATCCAGGCGGTCTTCAATCTCAGAGCCGGTCCGGGTCTTAGTGCCGCCCTTGATAAGGGATGCGCCGAGGAGCTCGGCCAACCCGACTTTATCGGCCGGGTCGTAGAGCCGGCCGAAGTCGATGAGGGCCGTGACATTGACCAGCGGCAGGCGGCGGTCTTCCTGGACAAAGCCCCGCAGGCCGGAGGCGAAGACCGTGCGCATGCTATTCGGCGCCGGCGGGTCGTATTTCAACTCGGGAAATTTCAAGTCGGACGGCTTCTCGACCTGTCCGAAGACGGCCCCGGCCGTCAGAAAAACCAGGAGTGAAAAGAGAGCGCAGGTTTTTTTCATGGTCCTTCTCCCCCCTCAACGGCCCATCTTGCGGCGGTAGACCGCCGCCAGGCCGTTGTCCTTGACGAAATAGCGGGCGGCCACGCCCTTGATGTCGTCATTGGTGACTTTGCGGATGTCTTCGAGGTCCGTGATCAAGGCCCTCCATCCCCTGTTGAGCTCGGCCCGTCCGATGGATGAGGTGAGCCCCATGGGCGACTGAAGGCCGCGAAGGAAATTGGACTCCCGCCTGTTCTTGGCCGCCTGCAGCTCTTCCACGGTCACGCCGTCTTTTTTTATGTTTTCAATCTCGGCCCAGATCTCCTTCTCCAGGTCCTCAAGGGAAACGGATTTGTCCAGCCGCGGCATGGCGCTGAACTGGAAAGCGCCGGCATACCACTGGGGCCGGCTGAAGGCCGAGGCGTTGACGGCCATCTGTTTGTCGCGCACCAGGAGCTTCCACAGCCTCCCCGAGCCTCCCCCTCCTCCGCCCCGGCCCATGAACCCGCCCCCGAACCCTCCGGAGCCGAGGACCGTGGCCAGGACCTGGAGCGGCGCCGTGTCGGCGTGCCCGTCGGGCGGGGTATGGAACATGAGCTGGAGACTCGTCGGAGCCGGCCCCTCTCCATAAAGCCTTTTTTCCGCGTCCTGCGGCGGCTCGTAAGTCCGGATGGGCTCGACATCGGCCGCGCGGGGGATGCGTCCGAAGTAGGTTTCGGCCAGGGCGATGATTCGCTCCGGGTTGAAATCGCCGACATAGACGGCTACACAATTGTTCGGGACGTAGTACGTGTCGTGGAATTTTTTGATGTCGGACCTGGTGATTTTTTTCAGGTCGTCCATCCAGCCCAGGACCTGCCAGCTGTAAGGCGAGGCGGCGTAGAAGGAGGCGTTGACCTGCTCGCCGAACAGGAAGCCCGGACGGTTCTCGCTCAGCCGCCTCTCTTCCATGACCACGTCCTTTTCTGAGTAGAACTCTCGGTAATAGGCGTTCATCATCCGGTCGGATTCGAGGAGCATCTGGAGCTCGACCTTGTTCGAGGGCAGGGTGACGTAGTAGCCCGTCGTTTCGTTGCCCGTCGAGGCGTTCAGGCCCGTGCCCCCGTTTTTCATGTACACCGTCCACAGATCGTCCTTGATGATGAGGGGCTTCTCGGCTTTGACGAGCTCCTCGTATTCCTTCTGCCAGGCGGCGAGCTTTTCCGCGTCCCCGCCGTCGGGCTTCCAGAACCTCTCTCGGTAGAGCCTGTTCATGACCTCGTCGATCTTCCGGTTGATCTCGTCGTTCCGCTCGAAATCGGTGACGCCCATGACCCGCGTCCCCTTGAACATCATGTGCTCGTGGAGATGGGCGATGCCCGTGATTCCCGGCCGCTCGTTGATCGAGCCGACCTTGTAATAGACATGGCAGACGACGCGCGGCACTCCCGGCCGGGGGACCATCAGGATTTTCATCCCGTTGGGCAGGACGTGCTCCCGGACGTCGAGGACGAGAGAGCCGCCGCGGGCAAAGACGGCCGCGGCGAGCAGCAGGCAAAGGCGAAAGGCGATGCGTTTCATGGTGCATGACCTCCGGAGTAATGTCATTGGCTTGCCTTATAGATTCGGCCAAACGGCCTTAAATGTCAACGCCAAAGGCCGTCATTCGCCGAGGATATCCAGGAGGGCGGCCGCCGGCACCGCGCCCTCGCGGAGGATTTTCGGCTTCGCCGAGGAGAGGTCGAGGACGGTCGAGGGCAGGCCGCCGGGGGTCGTCCCGCCGTCGACGATCATGTCGACCTTTCCATCAAACTCGCTCCGCGCCCTCTCCGCCGTGGAGATTTCGCCTTCTCCGGAAATGTTGGCGCTCGTGGCGATGACCGGGAACCCGGCTTCCCGGACGAGCTCACGCAGCCAGGGGACGGCGGGAAGACGAAGGGCGATCGTTTCCGTTCCGCCGCCAAGCTCCGGCGGGACGCGGGGAGAAGCCCTCAGAACCGCGGTCAGGGGGCCGGGCCAGAACTTTTCAGCCACCTCCCAAAAAAGAGAGGGGATGTCCACGGCCAGGTCCGCGGCCATGCCCGTTTCCGATATCAAGACCAGCAGCGGTTTTGACGCCTCGCGGCGCTTGAGGGCGTAGATTTTGCGGATGAGTTCGGGGGAAAGGCCGTCTCCGCCCAAGCCGTAGAACGTGTCCGTGGGGAAAACGACCAGGCCGCCCCTCTTCATGACCCGGGCGATGCGCCCGACTTCCCTTCGGACGGCAGTCGCGTGATGAAGGTCAACAAACGCTGTCTTCATGCGCCGATGTGAAGAGCATCGCC
>CAZFTV010000007.1:0-13746 GCA_964521765.1 uncultured Eubacteriales bacterium | reverse complement strand
AGTCACTTCGCTACGCCCGGGGGGAAGCGTGGAATCGAGGCGTTCTCATCCCCCTTCGCTTTGAAAGCGTTTTTGGGCCTGGATCCGAAGTTCCTGCCCTCGGGTCTCGAGCGTTTTCAAGCAGTCGAGAATCATCCGCACCTTGATATTGGCCAGCTTCCGTTTGCCGCTCATCTGGGTCAGAAAATGCGTTTTCAGGTATTCGTCGACCTCTCCGGGCGTCAGGAGCTTCCCGATAATCTCATCGCCGAGAAGCTCTTCGCGCAGCGC
This sequence comes from uncultured Eubacteriales bacterium, assembly GCA_964521765.1. Classification (GTDB taxonomy): domain Bacteria; phylum Acidobacteriota; class Aminicenantia; order Aminicenantales; family JAFGAV01; genus JAFGAV01. The sequence goes on along the minus strand of CAZFTV010000007.1, from coordinate 13,476 downwards.
CTCACGGCTCTGTCCGCGGACGATGATCCTGTTCTCGGCCAGGGTCTGCGCCCGCTGCTGCTCGTAATCCGGGGGGGAATAGGGAGGAACCGGTCCCAGGAGCGTCTTGGCTTTTTTGAGGATGTCCTCGTAGAAGGTTTGACCCTCCCTCAGGAAGTTCCGGGCCTGATAATATTCCGGAGCCTTGGCCGGGATCTTATTCTGGAGGTATTCCTCGAAAACGCCGATGGCTTTCCGGAGGAGTTCGTTGCACCGCTCGGCATTCAGGAAAATGTCTCCTTGGATGATCGCTATGGCGGCTTCTCCGCCATTTCCTTAACACAATTTCATGAGTGATGTCAAAAGCCGTCCGGAGCGCGCGGAGAAGGGAGGCGCGCACAAGAGGCTTCCGGCTTGCCCGGGGGGCGGGGATGAGGTATAAAAGCCCTGCCACGGCTGTCTGAAACAGGGACAATTGACCGGTTTTCGACACAGCCGGCCTCAACAGACTGGGGGCGGAACATCAGCCGAAAATTGGCACGGTTATTGCTGATAAATCAGCAGGAGGAAAACATGAGAAAACTCACGCTCTCTATAATCCTGGTCATGGCCCTGGCCGCAACTCCCGCTCTGGGCAATTCAGTCACTTTCCGGGTCGGCTACTTCTTCCCGGAAGCCAAGAGCGACCTGTGGCAGATCGAATTCGACCAGATGAGCTTTGCCAAGTCCAACTATCAGTCCACCGCCTTCGGCCTTGACTTCGAGCTCTTTCTCTCGAAGAACTTCAGCCTGGTGGCCGGATTCGACTCCTACCATAAGAACAAAGCCGGCTACTACGTCGACTACCAAGGCATCAGCATTCTCGGCGAGGGGACGTTTGCGGTTCCCGTGGCCTACGGGGGTGATTTCGACCTCTACCACGCTTTCCGAGTGTCAATCACTCCTTTCCAGGCCGGATTGAAAATTACGCCCCTCGGCCGTCGTTCGAGCCTCATTCCCTTCGTCACGGCCGGGATGAGCGTCATCCTCTGGTCCGTGGACATGGAAGGCGATATGATCGATTTCACGGACGAATGGATCCTGACCGACCCGGTCTACGGGGATACGGAAGCCTGGGGCCTCGTCTCGATCCTGGCGCAGGAAAGCAACCGGCTCAGCCTGGGCTGGTTTTGTGCCGGCGGCCTCCAGTATGCCGTGGGCGACAGGATCACTCTCCAGGCGGAGGTCAAGTATTTTTACGGAAAGGGCGATATGACCGAGTGGTTCCAGGGTTTCGAGCCGTTCGACCTGAGCTCGCTGTTCATCTCCCTCGGCTTGAACTACTGGTTCTGACCCAGGCCGATAGGGATTCAATATCTTTCGTTGGACACGATTTCGTCAAGGCTCTTGCGTCCCCGAAAGGCCGGCTCCTCAGCCGGATAGCCGAGGGGCGTCAGGGCCAGGACCTTAATTCCGTCCGGGACGCCCAGGATGTCCTTCACGCCGTGCTCCTCAAACGCGCCGATCCAACACGTTCCCAGCCCCTCGGCCGCCGCTTGAAGCATGAGATGCTCCAAGGCGCAGGCCACGTCCACCGGCCAGGATTTCATGTAGCGTCCCATTTTAGCGTAGCAGGCTTCCGGGTCGGCGCAGGCGACGACGATGAGCGGCGCTTCGGCGATGAAAGCCTGGTTGGCGGAAGCCTGGGCCAGGCGTTTCTTAGCCTCGGCGGAGCGGACCAGGATGAACCTCCAGGGCTGAAGGTTCTTGCCGGAGGGCGCCAGCCGGGCCGCCTCCAGGACGCGGCCCAGGGTCTCTTCAGGAACGGGATCGGGCCTGTACTTGCGGACGCTGCGCCTGATCTTGATGGCCTCCAGGACGGTCATGGATCCTCCTTGTTTTTCAGGCCGATGAGGGATTTTCAGCCAGACCTCGATAATACTCCGCCTCATCCCATCTGCCCCGCTTGGCCAGGCCTGAGGCGAGGACCCGGCACTTGGCGGCCAATTCCCTCCTGACCTTCTCCGTCTGCGCCGGAGTCAGGTCCAGGGAAAGCAGCTTAACCAGACACCGAACCCGATAGCGGTCCAGGCCCCACTGGCGCGAGAGCTGATCGGGATGCCCGCCCTTCTTGATGATCAGCGGCGTCGACAAGAAATGGATGGGATAGCGGAGGGCGAGCCGGAGGCCGAAGTCGTAATCTTCGCAGGCGGGAAGCGATTCGTCGAAAACTCCAAGCTCGCTGAACACCTCGCGCCGGAAGAGCGCGGAGGACAGGCTGAGGAGGCAGAGGGGCAGGGTCTCGTTGAAAATCCAGCCCGACGCCTTGCGGTGCTTGCGCCGGGGGTTGACCCGCCTGCCGCCGCGGACCCAAATCTCCTCGGTGCAGCAGACTCGGGCTTCGGGGAACGACTCGAGATAGCTCATCTGGGCCCGGAGCTTGGCCCTTAACCAGAGGTCGTCCGAGTCGAGAAAAGCGATGAAGTCTCCCCGCGCCCGATCGAGCCCGGCGTTTCGGGCGGCGCTGACTCCGCGGTGGGGACGGCGGACATAGCGAACTCGGCCGCCGTATCCCTCGACGACGGCGGCGGTATCGTCATCGGATCCGTCGTCGACGACCAGGACCTCAAACGCCCGCGGCCGGGGCTCGAGCTCAAAATAGTCCTGGGCCAGGACCGAATCCAGCGCCTCGGACAGGAAGGCGGCCCGGTTATAAGCGGGGATGATGACCGAGATCATGACCGCCGAACCCGTTCACTCGACCCGGAGGACGGAAACGTGGCCCGCCAGGTCAAAGGGGACGGCGTGGCTGCCCCAGGCGGTCAGGATACGAAGCTCCCCGGTCAGTTTGTAGTCCGCTTCGGATCTCCTGAGAAGCGGATGGAGGTCCGTTCCCAGCTCGAAAAACTCGAGGAGAAGCGGCAGGGACAGGGCGGCTCGGCCGCCAGGTTCAAGTCGTCCGCCTCCCGCGTTCCCCTCGGCCACCCTCGTACTCCCCAGGTCCAGCCGGTAGCGGATCGATTCAACCTCGAGGACAAAGGCGCTCAAGTTTTGAAATTCCGCCCGAAAGGTGAGGTCCGCGCCGCCGACAGACAGGGCGCGGACCTCAAGGGCGGGGACGGCCGCCCGGAATCCCTTGAATACGGGAAAATCGCCGGTCATAGCCACGTTCAGGCGTTCGCCCCTCCTCCCCTTCTCGGCGAAGACAAGCCCGCCGACGAGCGTGCAGCCGACCTTCTCCCTGTCATCGAGCCCGGGCAGGAGCTGCCGGACATACTCATAAGTGAACTTGACCGGCAGGGCGATAAGGGTGCGGCCCGAGGGAGCGATTTCCAGGGGGTCTTCGAGCGCCCTGTTTAGGCGGAAGAACTCGGCGTTTTCCACGATGACCCGGTAATCATAGCCCGTGAGCAGGCAGGGCTCGGCTGAGGCGTTGGCCACTTCGAGAATAAAGCTGAGCGTCAGGCCCTCCGGGCTCATGTTCTGAACCTGTTTTTCCCGGAGCGATACGGCAAGGTCCTTCTTGAGCGACCGCGCCTCGACCGATGGAATCAGAAGGGCCGAAACGGCGAGAAACAGAGACAGCCGGCTGAAACGATTCTTCATGGTTATCTGAAGCTCCCAAGAATACACGATTTCCCCCTCCCGGACAAGGTCGCTCAGGGGCGTTTCGCATCCGGACGCAAGCAAGACGGGCAAGGAATTCCGGGAGGAAAGGAATGCCGCTTCGGCCGGATTGTGCTAAAATAAGCGAGTTTCCGAGGATACCCATGGCCAGACTCCCAGCGGATTTCCGTGACAGAAGGCTCTTCGTCAGGCTTTTCGGCTTGGACGTTTATGCCGTGGGGGGCTATGTCCGGGACCTTCTCCGCCGCAGGCCCTCGGATGAAGTGGATATCCTCGTCACCCGCCACGCCCTGGAGGATATCGTCCGCAAGCTTTCCCCCCACGGCCGCGTGGACCTCGTAGGCCGCAGTTTCGGCGTCCTCAAGTTCACCCGAAAGGGCAAGACCTTCGACGTGGCCATGCCCCGGGTCGACGCGCCAGCCGCGTCCCGGGGCGCGCGGCGCCACCGGGACATCGCCGTGTCCGCCGACCCCTTTCTCCCCCTGGAGCAGGACCTCGAACGCCGGGATTTCCGCTGCAACAGCATCGCCCTGCGCTTGAAGGGCGGCGATCTCATCGACCCCTTCGAAGGCCGGCGGGACATCGCCTCGCGAGTCCTCCGGGTCACCAGCGCCGAGGCTTTCCCCGAGGACCCGCTACGGGTCCTGAGAGCGGCCCGGTTCGCCTCGACCCTCGGCTTCTCCGTTGCCCCGGAGATCTATGAGCTGTCCAAAGACATCGACCTCGGCGGCCTGAGCGTCGAACGGGTAGCCGAAGAGCTTTTCAAGCTTCTCCTCGGCTCGGAAAAGCCGTCTGTCGGCCTGGAGGAGATGTTCCGTCTGGGCGCGCTCAAACAGCTCTTCCCCGAGCTCACCGCGTTGACCCTGGCCATCCACGACCCGGTCTTCCACCCGGAGCGGGACGCGTACGGCAACCACACGGTGTGGCATCATACGCTCCTCACGCTGGACCAGGCCGCCCGGCTGGCCCGGAAAGGCGGGCTGTCTCAGGAGAAAAAGCTCTGCCTTCTTCTGGCCGCCCTGTATCACGACACGGGCAAGCCCTCCGCCTCCGACTGGGAGTTCAAGCGCGGCCGCATGGTGTTGACCAATATCGGGCACGACGTCCGCGGCGAGGCCGCGGCGCGCCGGGCCTTCGACCGGCTTAAAATCTTCTCCTGGAACGGGTTCGACCTGCGGAAGACGGCCCTCCTCCTCATCCGGCATCACCACCGAGTCGCGGAGATCTGGCAGAACCGCAGCCGCGTAACCAGGAAGGCCTTCAACCGCCTGGCCCACGACGCCGGGGGCGAAATCGAGCTTCTCATCCTGCTCGACGCCGCTGACCGGGCGGGGCGCCGGGCACAGCCCGTCAAGGGACTCGACGCCGCCGCCCGATGGACCCTCAAAAAATTCGAGGAGCTCCGCGTCTCCCGGGAAACGATCAAGCCTTTGATCCTCGGCCGTGACCTCATTCCCCTGGGCGTCGAACCCGGGCCGAACATGGGAAAACTGCTCAAGACTCTGTACAAAATGCAGCTCGACAATATTTTTGAAAATAGGGCTGGAGCCTTGAGGGCCGCCCGCAAACTTGTCCGAGAGGAGCGATCGTGAGAGTCCTGGTCACGGGCGGGGCCGGATACGTCGGCTCCCACGCGGTCAAGCTCCTCCGCCGCGCGGGTCATGAGCCCGTCATTCTCGACAACTTCTCCTCGGGCCGCCGGGAGCTCCTCCAATCCCGGGAGGTCATCGAGGCCGACCTGGCGGATGCGCCCGCTCTGCGCCGCGCCTTCGAGCACGGGGCTTTCGAGGCGGTTCTCCATTTCGCCTCTCTGATCGAGGTCGGAGAATCCTTCGCCGACCCTCAGAAATACTACCGGCACAACCTCGTCTGCGGACTCAACCTCCTCCAAGCCATGCTGGAGGCCGGCGTAAAGAAAGTTATTTTCTCCTCGAGCGCCGCCGTGTACGGAGCGCCCAGGAAAACTCCCGTCGATGAAACGCACCCCCTGGAGCCCGCCAACCCCTACGGCCGGACCAAGCTGTTCCTGGAGAAAATCTTGGAGGATTACGACCGGGCCTACGGCCTGAAGTTCATCTCTCTTCGCTATTTCAACGCCGCCGGAGCCGACCCCGACGGCGAGCTTGGCGAGATGCACGACCCGGAAACGCACCTCATCCCCAATATCCTGTTTACGGCCCTCGGAAGGAAGAAGAGCCTGGATCTTTTCGGGACGGATTTTCCAACGCCCGACGGCACGGCCGTTCGCGATTATGTCCACGTCGCCGACCTGGCCCAAGCTCACCTCCTGGCCCTGGAAAAACTGGAAACCTCGGAAACGAGCGATTGCATCAACCTGGGCGCCGGCCGGGGCTATTCCGTCCTGGAGGTCGTTAAAAAAGCCGAGGAAGTGACCGGCAGGGCGGTCGTCTATACGCGCCGTCCTCCCCGCCGGGGCGACGTCCCGGTCCTCCTGGCCTCCCGGGAGAGGGCCGAATCCGCGCTCGGCTGGAAGCCCGCCCTCTCCGACCTCGAATCCATCATCCGCACCGCCTGGCAGTGGCATAGCCAAGCACACGCTGAAAAGCGGGGCAAATAATCGCGCTTCTGCTTATTCTCTTTATCCCCCTGCCCCCTTGGGGAAACAAGGGGGCAACTGGTTGGCGTTTCCGGATAGGTCGGCAGCCGACAGGACCCCATGAAGATCACGGACATCACACAAAAGGAGATGCTTTCCTGTGCAAAAGGTGATTTGACAGGCCTTCTAACGGCCGGTTAGAATAGACAAATCATCATGAGAAAATACGCAAAGATACCGCTTCTGTTGACCGTCGTCTTAATCCTCTGGGGCTGCTCCGCCAAGCCCAAACCCCAGATCGCCCCCAAGGGTCCCGCTGTTAAGGTTCAGGATGAAAAGCCAACCTCCGCTCCTCCGGCCGAGCTCCAGCCGCCTCCGACAAAACAGCCCGAGTTGAACATCCCCCTGGCCGAAAAAAGGGCCGCGGCCGAAGAGCCCCCTGTGGAAAAGACCCCGGTCGTGGAGAATGTCGATACCGCGTCCCTGATGGAGGAGGCTCTGGCCCTCTGCCAGGAAGCCCAGGCAAGCTGGGAACTGGGCGATCTCGACCGGGCCGTAGCCGCCCTGGATGACGCCTATGCCCTCCTGCTCAGGATATCCCCTCCTCTCGACTCGCCCCTGGCCGATGAAAAAAACGACCTGCGCCTGAACATCGCCAAGCGGATCCAGACCATTCATGCCGCCCGCCAGCAGCCCGGCCGCGAGAACAATAAAACCATCCCCCTCGTGGAAAACCGCTATGTCCTGGCGGAGATCGAGTCTTTCAAGAACCGGGAGCGAAAATACTTCGAGGAAGCCTACATGCGCTCCGGCCTGTATCGGGAGATGATCCAGGAGGAACTGAGAAAAGCCGGCCTGCCCGAGGATTTAAGTTGGCTGCCCATCATCGAGAGCGGCTTCAAGATCAGAGCCCTGTCCCGGGCCCGGGCTCTGGGCCTATGGCAGTTCATCGCCAGCACGGGCTCACTCTACGACCTCAAAAGGGACCGGTGGGTCGACGAGCGGATGGACCCCGTCAAAGCCACCCGGGCCGCCATTCGCTATCTCTCCGACCTCCACGCCATGTTCGGGGACTGGACCACGGCTCTGGCCGGCTATAATTGCGGCGAATACCGCGTGCAGCGCGTCATCAACGCCCAGCGGATCAACTACCTGGACAATTTCTGGGATCTGTTCGCCATGCTGCCCTACGAAACAGCCCGCTTCGTTCCCAGGTTCATCGCCGCCCTGTCGATCATCAAGGACCCGGCCAAATACGGCTTTGTCCTTCCCCGTCCCTATCCTCCCTTGAAATTTGAGACGACGACGGTCAGCCAGGCCGTCAAGCTTTCCGTTCTTTCCTCTGCACTCGGCCTCGACGCCTCGGAGCTGGCTTTCCTCAACCCGGACCTGCGGTACGACGCCACGCCGGAATATGCCTATGAACTCAGAATCCCCCCGGGGTTGGGCGAGAGGGCGCGGGAAGCCGTTCTCGGCCTTCCCCGTTGGATCCCCCCCGAAGCAATGACCTCGCTGTATACCGTGCGCCGCGGCGACACGCTGTCGTCCATCGCCCGCAAGCACAGGACGTCCGTAGCCGCCCTGAAGCGGCTGAACAACATCAAGGGCACCCTGATCCATCCGGGCCAACGGCTCAAGGTCCCGGCGCGCGGCGGGAGCTACAACGCCTCTGCCGAAGAATAATCCTCAGGACCTACTTCTTCCGGATGTCCTTTTTGTCCTTCTTTTTCTTGGCTTTCTTCACGAACTCGGATCCCACGAGCTCCAGCATGGCCATGTCCGCGCCGTCGCCGGGCCGGGGCGCGAGACGGACGATGCGGCAGTAGCCGCCGGGCCTCTCGGAAAACCGGGGCCCGAGCACGTCGAACAGCTTCTTGACGGCCGCTTCCTTGCGCACGAAGCGAAGGGCCAGACGGCGGCTGTGGAGCGTTCCGCGCTTGGCGAGAGTGATCATCTTCTCCGCCAGGGGCCGGGATTCCTTGGCTTTGGCCAGCGTGGTTCGGACCCGCTCTTTTTCCAGAAACGACGTCACCAAGTTCCGCAGGAGTGCCGTGCGGTGGGCGGTCGTCCTGCCCAGCTTTCTTCCTTTGACCCGATGCCTCATGCGTGCGCTCCTTCCGTGCGTCTCGGCGTCTAGTCCGACGCCCCCCTGCTCTCACCGCGGAGCCGTTCCAAGAGCTTGGGATGAAGGTCCAAATTCAAGCCCAGCCCGAGGTTGGACAGCGTCTCCTTGATCTCCGAAAGCGACTTGCGCCCGAAGTTCTTGGTCTTGAGCAGGTCGTCCTCGGTCTTGAGGACCAGTTCGTAGATCTTCTCGATGCCTGCCGAGCGCAGGCAGTTGTTCGACCGAACCGACAGCTCGAGGTGCTCGATGGGCTTGGACAGAATGTCCACCTGGCCCAGGTAGGGAATCTCCCTCTTGGAGGCCGCCGCCTCGCGCTCCACCGGCTCGTCGACGATGTTTTATGCTGACCGGGAAGATTTCATTGTACAAAACCTGTCCCATCTGCTGAAGTTCGCGGAGGATCTTGGCCGCCTGGGACAAGCCCTCGACCGGAGACAGGGCGCCCGTGGTCCAGATTTCCAGGGCCAAACTCTCGTAATCGATGCGTTTCCCCACGCGGGCCGGCTCGACGCGGTAATTGACCTTGGTGACGGGCGAATGGGAGGAATCCATGGGGATGAAATCCACGCTCAGCTCGGGGTCGTAGTTCTGGTCGGCGTGGATGTACCCCCGGTTATTCTTGACGATCATCTCCACCTGGAGCTTCCCGTCCTTGTCCAGATGGGCAATGCTCACGTCCTTGTCGAGAATCTCCACGTCCGAATCATGGACGATATCCGAAGCTTTGACCTCGGCCGGCCCCACGACATTGAGGGTGATCGTCTTGGACTGGGAGCCGTTGAGCTTCAGGGGTATGCTCTTGAGGTTGAGCAGGATGTCGGTGACATCCTCGACCACGCCGGGGATGGTGGAGAATTCGTGCAGCACCCCATGGATGCGCACGGCGGTCAGGGCCGCCCCCGGAATGGAGGACAGGAGGATGCGCCTCAGGGAATTGCCTACCGTGATTCCGTACCCGCGCTCAAACGGCTGCGCGTTGAAGCGGCCGTAGCGGTTGGTCATGGAATCATAATCCGGCTCGAGATACTTCGGCCTCTGGAATCCGAATTCAGTCATGGTTCCTCCTCTCTCCCCCCTGGCGGGTTTTTTCCTCGTCCCTCATTTACTTGGAATAGAGCTCGACGACCAGATGTTCCTCCACCGGGATGGTCACGTCCGCCCGAGTGGGCAGGGACACGACACGCGCGGTGAGGCCTTCCCGGTCGACATTCAGCCAGCCGGGAATCGTCTTGGTCTTGTGCGCTTCCACCACGTCCCGCAGGCCGGCGCGCGTGGACGACTGGTCGCGAAAAACGACCATGTCTTCCCTCTCCACGGGATAGGACGGAATGGACACCTTCCGTCCGTTGACCAGAAAATGACCGTGGGCGATGAGAAGCCGGGCATGCGCCCGGGAATGGGCAAATCCGGCCAAGAAGACGACGTTATCCAATCGGCGCTCGAGCAGGCTGAGAAGATTCTCGCCGGTAATGCCCTTCTGCCGTTCCGCTCGCGTGAAAAACAGGCGGAACTGCTTTTCCGACATGCCGTAAAATCTCTTCAGCTTCTGCTTCTCCCGGAGCTGAATGCCGTAGCCCAGGATGCGGCGCCTGATGCGGCCGTGCTGGCCGGGGGCGTAGGACCTGCGCTCGACGGGGCATTTGCTGCTCAAACACTTGTCTCCCTTGAGGAACAGCTTGGCCTTCTCCACCCGGCAGCGGCGGCAGACCATATTTTGGTTTGTGGACATGAGTGACTCCTCTCAGACTCTCCGCCGTCTTCGGACCCGGCAGCCGTTGTGCGGTATGGGAGTGACGTCCCGGATCGTCCGGATTTCCAGGCCGGAAGTCTGCAACGACCGGATGGCCGATTCGCGGCCGGAGCCGGGCCCCTTGACGCGGACATCGATCATGCGCACACCCAGTTCCCTGGCCTTGCCGGCCACCTCCTTGGCCGCCAGCTGGGCGGCGAACGGCGTTCCTTTCCTCGCCCCCTTGAAGCCGGCCGTGCCGGCGCTCGACCAGCACACGGTCTGGCCCTCCTGGTCGGTGATGGTGATGACCGTATTGTTGAACGTGGACTGGACATAGGCGATGCCGAAGCCGACCTCTCTCTTCTTGGTTTTCTTCTTGGCGGTGGTGGCGCTTCTGGGTTTGGGCATGTCCGTCTCCTCTCCGCTCCTAGGCGGTCTTCTCCCTCGTCGTCTTTTTGATCGTATGGCCGCGCGGGCCTTTCCGCGTGCGGGCGTTTGTCTTCGTCCTCTGCCCCCGAACCGGAAGCTTGCGCTTGTGTCGCATCCCGCGGTAGCAGCCGATGTCGATCAGCCGCTTGATGTTCATGGTGACCTCTTTGCGCAGGTCGCCCTCGATCTTCTCCCGCTTTTCGATGATCTGACGGATGGCGTTGACCTCTTCCTCCGTCAGGGTTTTGACCTTCTTGTTCCTGTCGATTCTGGCTTCCTGGAGGATTTTGTTCGATTTTGACCGACCGATGCCGAAAATGTAGGTCAGTCCCACCTCGATTCTCTTGTCCGGGGGAAGCGTGATGCCTGCGATTCGTGCCATGGCGCGACCTCTCAGCCTTGTTTTTGCTTATGACGCGGGTTGGTGCAAATCACCCGGAGGATTCCCTTCCGCTTGATGATTTTGCAGTTCCGGCATATCTTTTTTACCGACGCTCTGACTTTCATCGTGCCGTCCTTTATTTATATCTGTAGGTGATCCGGCCCTTGGTCAGGTCATAGGCCGACAGCTCCACCAACACTTTGTCTCCGGGAAGAATGCGGATGAAATGCTTCCGCATCTTGCCCGAGATATGAGCCAGGATGACGTGCTTATTGGCCAGCTCCACGCGGAACATGGCGTTGGGCAGGGTTTCGACGACCGTACCCTCCGTCTCGTAGACATCCTGCTTAGGCATACGTTTTCTCCTCCAGTCGCGCCCGGGGGACGTCCGTCAGGACGGGAAGGCTCAGGATTTCGGGGCCGGCCTCGGTCAGGGCGACCGTATGCTCAAAATGAGCCGCCAGGCTGCGGTCCCGGGTGCAGGCCGTCCAGCCGTCGCGGAGGACCTCGGCCCCGGGCCGGCCGGCGGCGATCATGGGCTCGATGGCCAGGACCAGCCCCGCCCGGATTTTCGGCCCATGGCCCGGAGTCCCGAAGTTCGGGATCTGGGGCTCTTCATGGAGAGCCCGACCGATCCCATGGCCGACAAAATCCCGGATGACGGAGAAGCCCTGGGACTCGACGCATGCCTGAATGGCGTGAGAGATGTCGGAAATCCTCTTGTCCTCGCGCAATTGCTCCAGGCCCTTGAAAAACGCCGCCTCCGACGCTTCGATCAACGCATCGGCCCGGCTGTCCACGCGGCCCACGGGACAAGTCACGGCCGCGTCCCCGTAGAAGCCCTGAAACAGTATGCCGAAATCCAGGCCGACGATGTCTCCCTCGCGCAGGACGCGGTCGGAGGGAATGCCATGGATGATCTCTTCGTTGACCGAAGTGCACAGCGAGGCGGGATAGCCGCGGTAGCCCTTGAAAGCGGGCTCGGCTCCCATCTCCCCGGCCCTTGTTTCGGCGTAGGCGTCCAGGTCCCTGGTCTTGACGCCGGGGCGGACCAGGGTCCGCAGCTCGGCGAGGATCTGTCCCACGATCTGTCCGCTGCGGCGCATGGCGGCCAATTCTTGGTCCGTCTTGAAATTGATGGCGGCTACCATGCTCAACTCCGCCGCCCCTCGGCCGCGCCGGAAAGAAATCCTTCGAGCAACCCGGAGATCCGGCTGAAGACCTCGTCCGCGGTTCCCTTTCCTGAAATCGAGCTGTACACGTTTCGATTCAGGTAAAAATCCCGAAGAGGGGCCGTCTGGGCGCTAAAAACCCTCAACCGCTCACGGATGACCTCCGGCCGGTCATCGTCCCTGAGCTCGAGATTCCCTCCGCATACGGCGCACAGCTCGCCGCCTCGGGGCGCCTTTGCCGCCAGGCTCGTGATCGCCCGACATCTCGCGCAAACTCGCCTTTGGGTCAGTCTATGAATCAGCTCCTCCGCGTCGATGAGAATCTCGATGACCTGTTCGGTCCGCCGGCCGTCGATCCTCACCAGGCTTTCGGCCTGCGAGAGCGTCCGGGGGAATCCGTCCAGGACGTAGCCCCGTCGGCATTCCTCCCGCTGGACGGCCTCCTCGACCAACCCCACGACGATGTCGTCGCTGACGAGGAGGCCCTGTCTCATCATGGCCTCGGCTTTGAGGCCCAGCGGCGTTCCCGAGCGGACCGCCTGGCGGAGGATGTCGCCCGTCGAAATCTTCGGCAGGCGGTACTTCTCCTCGATCCGGCAGGCCTGGGTGCCCTTGCCGGAGCCGGGCGGGCCGAGGAGGATAACCCTCATCCTCTTCTCCCGCGGATGCGGCTGCGCCGCATGAAACCGTCATAATGCCGCATGACGAGCTGCGCTTCGACCTGCTGCAGCGTGTCCATGGCCACTCCGACGACGATCAGGATCGTCGTCCCGCCGAAGTAGAAGGAAACCTGCATGCCCTTGGTGATGAAGCTGGGCAGGATCCTGTCCAGAAAAGCGCCGATAAACGGCAGGCCGCTCACCCGGAAACCGGTCATGAGGAATTCGGGCAGGATGGCCAGCATGGCCAGGTAGATCGCGCCCACGAGCGTCAGGCGGCTGAGGACGGAATCGATGTAATCGGAGGTGTTCTTGCCGGGACGGATGCCGGGAATGAAGCCCCCGTACTTCTGGAGGTTGTCGGCGACGTCGGTCGGGTTGAAGATAATGGACACGTAGAAATAGGTGAAGAAGATGATGGCCGCGACGTAAAACATATTGTACAGGGGCATGCCCAGGCTGAACTGGGTGGCGATCGTCTGAAAGACGGGAACCTTAGCGAGCTGGGCCAGCGTCGACGGGATGGTGATGATGGAAGCGGCGAAAATGATGGGAATGACGCCGCCGGTGTTCACGCGGAGCGGCAGGTGGGTGCTCTGGCCGCCATAGATCTTCCGGCCGACCACCCGCTTGGCATAGGACACCGGGATGCGCCGCTGTCCCCTCTCGACAAAGATGATGAAGGCCACGACCGCCAGCATGAGGGCCCCCAGGAAGATGAGCCGGAGGGGGTCCATGCTGCCCGTCCGCAAACCGGAGATGACACCGTTCAAGCCGCGGGGGAAATCGACGACGATCCCGGCGAAGATGATCAGCGAGATGCCGTTGCCGATGC
>CAZFTV010000006.1:16703-25153 GCA_964521765.1 uncultured Eubacteriales bacterium | reverse complement strand
TTTACGGCGGGCTTGTCGCCTTAAGAACGTCTGCCTCTGAGATCGGTTTTATGGTAGGTGATACAAAGCGCGGCTGCCCCTGCCGGGCTCCCGCATGAGGAGGGGTGAAATGAACAAGGGCAAGGAGCTCTATGACGAAATCGTCAGATTGGCCTACGGCTTCTACGAAAAGAGGGGAAGGGTTCACGGCTATGACTTGGAGGACTGGCTGAGAGCGGAAAGGATCGTCATGGAGAGGCATGCCGGGGAAATCGCGCGCGAAGCCGCGTTGGCCGGGGCGAAAAAAAGCGGAAAAACCGGCCGCCGGGAACAACCCAGGGCCGCCAAACGCCCGAGGCAGCCCTCGCGCAAAGCCGCGAGGAAATAGACGGCAGCCTGCCGCATCAGCCCGATCAGGGGCTGAGCCTTTTTAGATAACACGTCCAAGGTTCCCCCGGGCTTCATCGACAACTGAAGTTTCCATCTTTCAGGCGGCTTTTCGACCAAAGCTTCAAAAGGAATGGGCATGGTTTCAGCAACAATCACGGTCGTGGTCAAGGTCAAAGCCGCATCCAAGCTATTCCGCGCTTTTATCGACGGCAGGCGGATCCTGTTCAAAGACGGCTCAGCCAGGCTCGGGTTCGTTCCGGACGGCGGGGAGCATGTCCTGATGTGGTTTATCAGGGACAAGCCGGGGACATCCTACGTTATCGAGGTCACGGAGCCGTCGAAGATCAAAATGACCCACAAGGCCGCCCTGGACGCCTCGGCCATGGACGCCGGCATCTACTGGTTCAAGCTCTGAGCGGGCCGGAAGGAAGAAGAAACATGGCGCTCCGTTTCATAGCCACCGCCGCCTGCCTGGGTTGTTTGGCTCTCCCCGCGCGAGCGCAGGAGGCGCGGGAAATCGAGCCCTCAATAATAAAGAGAGATGCCTACCGTGAGGTCGTCGGCCCGGAGATCCGCGACCCGTCTTTAACCTCTCCCATCGCGGCGCCGGCCGTCGACTTCCAGCTCACGACGGAAAACAAATACAAAAAGGCCAAGGCTTTGGTGGGCTTGAGGGTCGGGAACGACCTGTTTTTCGACGTGAAATTCATCGCGCCCTTGAGCGACGGCGATTCCGAGGTTGAGCCCATTGATATGGACGGCTTGTCGAAATCCTCGGTCGTGGATATGGGGATCCATTTCCTGGCCTGGAACCCCAGGCTTGACGCCGTCATCGAACAGGGCAACGTACCGGATTCGGCCGAAATCGCCCGCGAGGTGTTCGAGGAATACTTGCGGAGACATCCGTCCTCCTCCTCGGCCGCGGGAGCGCGGCCCAAGCCGATATCGCTGCTCATGCTCCGGGACGAGCCGGATCTGAGGAAGAGATTCCTCGAGGCGGTCGAATGGGGGAACGCCTATTTCGCGGCCTTCCGGCTGAAGGTCGGCAGGCAGGGTTTCACTTACGCCGACGCGGATTTCCGCGAGATCTCAACGCAGAAGACCAGCCGGGCCGTCGAAGCGGCCGGCGGGGTGTTGACCCCGCGTTTCGGCTATTTCGGGGTCAACCTGGAATACCAGGTCTTCTTCGATGGGGCCGCGTCAACGGAGCTGATACTCCCTTTCCGGCAGGGGAGCGCGGAGCAGGTTAAGAAGCTCGTGTTTGGCCCGCCGAGCAGGGGGGAGAGGTTCAAAATCCAGTTCGAACACCGAAAGGCCGTCACGGAGCATCTCGCTCTCAATCCCAAGCTCAGCTACTTTCCAAGGGAAAAGGTCACGCTGGCCGAGCTCCCCGTTTACCTGTTTAAGAATGCCGACGAGGGGCTCAACGGCGGAGTGACCCTGAGCTGGACGTCGAAACACGGAGGGCGGTTCGGGATGGGCATTTTCATCGGCGCTTCGTTCTCGATTTTTCCTTGAAGAGACGGATTTTTCGGCTCTACAGCGTCCCGGATTGCCAAGGTTTGGTTTCGGGCCCGAGCCCAATAGACATATCATTTTTATTCTCATATAATAAAAAAAGCCGGGATGTCATGAAGAGCCTGAGACGGATCATCGCCGCGCTTCTGGCGTTCGTCCTCGTTTTTCTCACCGGGGTCGTCGGCTTCAAGGTCCTCGGCGGCAGTGATTGGTCCTTCCTCGACAGCGTTTACATGACGGTCATCACCCTGTCCACGGTCGGCTACGGAGAGGCCAGGGACGTGGGCGGCAACCAGGCCCTGCGCGTCTTCACCGTCGTCTTCAACCTTATCTGCCTGGGAACGATCGCTTTCGCCATCACTTCGATCACGGCCTTCATCGTCGAGGGCGAGCTCAAGGACATTCTGGGGAGAAGGAAAATGGACAAGAAGATCTCCCGGCTGAAGAGTCATTTCATCGTCTGCGGCGGGGACGAGACGGCCCGGACCATCGTCCAGGAGCTTCTCCTGACCAAGCGGCCCTTTGTCGCTGTCGAGCAGTCGGCTGAGAAGCTGGCCAAGCTCAGGGGGCTGGGCGATATCCTGTGCCTTCAGGGCGACCCGACCGAGGACCAGACTCTCCGGAAGGCGGGCATCGAGCGGGCCCGGGGCATCCTTCTGTCCCTGCCCACGGACGAGGACAACCTGTTCGTCACCCTCTCCGCCCGGGGATTGAATCCCCGCCTGCGCATCGTCGTCAAGGGCGTCGAGCTTCAGGCGCACGGGAAATTCAAGAAGGCCGGAGCGGACGCTGTCATCTCCCCGACTTTCATCGGCGGCATGCGCATGGCCTCGGAAATGGTCCGGCCGGCGGCGGCCACCTTCCTGGACATGATGCTCCGCGACCGCAACCAGGTGCTGCGCGTCGAGGAGGTCGAGGTCGAAGGCGGATCGGGGCTCGAGGGCAAGACGGTGGCGGGGGCGGGGATAGGAGAAAAAACGGGCGCGCTCGTGGTGGCCATCCGCAAGGCCGGGTCGTCCGACTATCTCTTCAACCCGGCCAAGAAAACGACGATCGCCCGCGGGGATGTCCTCATCCTGATCGCCGACCCCGGGGCGATGGCTGCCCTCCACAAGCTGGCGGCCTCCTGAGTCGCGGCGCTCTCGCTCCTTGTCGCGCGGCCTAGGATTTTTCGGGCAGGGAACGGACGTCCGCGGCGGATCCGGCCTTGCCCGCGGCGGCCGCTGTCTCCTGCGGAGCGGCGCTGCCCTGCATGATCTCCAGCTTGTCCCCAAAACGATCCAGCCGCTTCTCCGAGTCCTCATACTTCGTGCGGGCGTTCGTCAGGTGGGTGCCCAGCACCTGGAAATCGCACTTGAAACGCTCCAGGTCGCCCTGGAGCTGCTTGAGCCCGCGGAACAGCTCCGAGGCCGATTTCTCGATCTGAAGGCCCTTGAGACCCAGGACAATGACCTGGAGATAGGCGAAGAAGGAATTGGGCGAGACGGGGATGACCCGCTTCTGCTGGGCGTAGCTGAGGAGGCCTTTTTCCTCGCCGAGGTTCTCGTCCTTGAGGATGGTTTCGTAGTAGACGTTCTCCGCCGGGATGTACATGAGCGCGAAGTCGTAGGTGCCCTCGTCGGGAAGGATGTACTTGGAGGCGATGTCGTCCACGTGTTTCTTGACGTCGGACATGAATTTCTTCCGGAGAGCGTCCCTCTGCTTGTCGTTATCCTCCTGGATGTATTTCTTGAAGTTTTCCAGGGGGAACTTGGCGTCGACGGGAACCAGGTTCTCGCCGATCCGGACGGCGGCGTCCACTTTCTCGCCGCTCTTGAACCGGTGCTGAAGGGTGAAGTGGGCCGGCGGGAGGATCTGGGCCAGGAGGTCGGCCAGAAAGAGCTCGCTCATTCCGCCGCGGAACTTGGGGGCGCGGAGCAGCTCCTCGAGTTGGGCGATGCTCCGGGCCTTGTCCAGGACTTCGCGGGTGACGGTCTCCATGCGGCCCATGTCCTGCTTGACCGAACCTAGCGTCTGGCCGATGTCGCCCGTCGTCTTCTGGAACTGAGAGTTGAGCCCCTGAAGCTGTTGGTTCATGTTTTGGACGAGCCGGTTGAGCTGGTCCTGAAGGGAAGACGTGTTGTTCGACAGCTGCTGGTTCAGGTTCTGGTCGAGCTGGCCGATGCGCTGTTGCATGAGACTCAGGGCTTGGCTGTCCTCCTCGCCGCGCTTGAGCGCAGAGAGACGGGCTCGGAGGGAGAGGAAGGCGACAAACAGGAGGATGAGGAGAACGGCCGAGAGGGAAATGGCGATGATGTTCAAGAGCATGACGGTCACCCCTCGGACCATTATAGTCGAGGGATAGGGGCAGAGCAAACGCACGCTTCGGACAGGCCCGGCCGACAGCCCAGGCGGAGAAACGGATCATCCGCCGCCCGTGGGACAGGGGGGCATCAAGGAAATAAGAAAAACGCTGATAATCGCAATAAATTGACCCAGAAAGCTCAATAAGCTCTGAATGCTTGACAAACAGACCTGAAAAAATTACATTATATCTAGATATATCTTGATATGGCTTGATATGTCTAAGGAGGTTAGAATGGTTTACCGTCACAATCATCACTTCGGGTTTTCCCGTGAGCCTTTCTTCAGAAAAGGCGACTTCAAGTACGTCATCATGGATCTCGTTAATGACAAGCCCCGCTACGGCTACGAGATCATCCGGGAACTGGAGGAAAAATTCCAGGGTTTCTATGCGCCAAGCCCCGGGATCGTTTATCCCACGCTCCAGTACCTGGAAGAGCTGGGCTACGTCACCGCCGAAGCCAGCGAGGGGAAAAAGGTCTACACGATCACCGAGGAAGGGAAGCAATTCCTCGCCGAGAAAAAAGATGTCCATGATGAAATTCGCGACAACATGAAACAGTGGTGGGAGTCCGGCATGCGCCACGAATTCCGCAACCTGTGGCATGAAACGAAGCGCCTGGGCGGCCTCGTCCGCCAGTACGGCCGCAAGCTCAGCAAGGAAAAGCTCCGTCAGGCCAGCGAGGTGCTGTCCAAGGCCTCGAAAGACATCGAGGATATTCTCAGCAAGGAGAAATAACGCCGACGGCCGGGGGGCGAGCGCATGTCAAGGGACATGCGATAATCTCCCCCCCTTATGGTCAACGAAAAATCCCCTCCCGTCCCGGCAGTCCGGCCGCTGTTCACGAGCCCGGCGTTTGACAATCATCTCCGAGTTCTCTAAACTAAGGGGGATTTTCCGGCCCGTTAGCTCAACTGGTAGAGCAGCGGACTCTTAATCCGCGGGTTGTAGGTTCGAGTCCTACACGGGTCAATTCCCCGTTCCAGACCGGCCCGCCTTCGCACCGGGCTGTGTTTCGGCTATAGAGACGGATAGCGTTCGGGCTCCGGCGGCCCGAAGCCGAATCCCCGGGGCGTCCGTCGCGGCTAAAACTTCGGCTTGATCCCCATCTGGTAGAACATGAAGGCGTACTTGTCCGCCGTCTCCTCTATGGCCTTGGTGGTCGAGCTCGCGCCGTGGCCGGAGCGGGTTTCGATTCGGATGAGGACCGGGTTCGGGCCCCGGTGCTTCTCCTGGAGCGCGGCGATGAACTTGAAGGAGTGGGCCGGAACGACCCGGTCGTCGTGGTCGGCCGTGGTCACGAGCGTGGCCGGGTAGGAGACGCCCTCCCTGATGTTGTGCAGGGGGGAATAGGTGTAGAGGAACTTGAAGGCGTCGGCGTTGTCGCTCGAGCCGTATTCCACCGCCCAACCCCAGCCCACGGTGAACTTATGGTAGCGGAGCATGTCCATGACGCCCACGGCCGGGAAGGCCACCCGGAACAGCTCCGGCCTCTGGGTCATGACCGCCCCGACGAGCAGCCCGCCGTTGGACCCGCCGGCGATGGCCAGGCGCGAGGACGAGGTGTATCTTTCCCGAATGAGGAACTCAGCCGCGGCGATGAAATCGTCGAAAACGTTCTGCTTCTTGCCCAAAATGCCGGCCCGGTGCCACTCTTCCCCGTATTCGCCCCCGCCCCGGAGGTTGGCCACGGCGTAGATGCCTCCATTCTCCAGGATAACGTACACGGCGGGGTTGAAGTTGGGGAGCTGGCTGGAGTTGAATCCGCCGTAGCCGTAGAGATAGGCAGGCGCCCGGCCGTCTTTTTTCAATCCCTTCCGGTGAACGAGGAACATCGGCACTCGCGTGCCGTCCTTGCTCGCATAGAAGACCTGCTCGACTTCGTAGTCCTCGGGGGAGACCTTGACTTCGGTCGCCTGGAAGACCCGCGAGACGCCGGAAGCGATGTCATATTTAAAGATGGCGGGAGGATAGATGTAGGAGGTGAAGGTGTAGAAGGTGAACGTGTCGTCCCTCCGTCCGGCGAACCCGCGGGCCGAGCCGAGGGTGGGGAAGACGATTTCCCGGACGAGGTTGCCCTCGAAGTCGAACTGGTAGGCCCGGGAGGAGGCGTCTTTCAGGTAAACGCAGAAGAGCTGTCCGCCGACCGCCTGCGCCGAGACCAGGGCTTCGGGTTTTTCAGGGATGACGATTCGCCAGTCTTTCGGGTCCGGCTTCTTGGGGTCGACCAGGACGACTCTCTTGTTGGGGGCCTCGATATTGGTCAGGAGCAGGAAGGAATCGCCGATGTTGTCGATGACCCCCGTGTCGAACTCGAAGCCCCGCAACAGAGGCTGGAATCCCCGGGATTTCCGGCCGAGGTCGAGATAATGCAACTCGTTGCCGTGGGTTCCCTCGGACAGCGTCAGGAAGAGGTATTTCTCATCCTCGGTGATCTCCACGCCCTTGTAGCGGAGGGGATGCTCGCGGTCCTCATACACAAGGACGTCCTTTTCCTGAGGGTCGGCCAGCTTGTGGAAGCGGATTTTCTGGAAAGCGGAGAGTCCTTTCAATTCCTCTCCCGGAGCCGGGGCGTCGAACCCGCCGTAATAGAACCCCCCGTCCCCGACCCAGGAGGCGCCGGTGAACTTCACCCATCTCAGGCGGTCGGCGAGCTCCTGCCGGGAGGAGATGTCCACGACCCGTATCTCCTGCCAATCGGACCCGGCCTCGGAGCGGGAATAGGCCACGTACCGGTTGTTTCTGGAGAAGCCGATGAGGTTGACCCGGATCGTGCCGTCGGCGGCCATGAGGTTGGGGTCGAGGAAGACCTCGGGCTGCCCCTCGAGGCCTTTCTGGATATAGATCACGGACTGGTTCTGCAGCCCGTCGTTCCTGCTGAAGAAGAAATAATCGCCGGCTTTCTGGGGGGCGGTGGTGCGCGGGTAATTGTAGATGTCCGTGACCCGCTGCCGGATTTTTTCCCGGAAAGGAATCTTGTCCAGGTAGGCGAAGGTCACCTTGTTCTGTTCCTCGACCCAGTCCTTGACCGCGGAGGCCTGGTCGTCCTCGAGCCAGCGGTAGGGATCGGCCACCGCGGTGCCGAAATAGTCGTCCACATGGTCGATTTTGACCGTGACGGGGTAGACCGGAGCTTCCTGTTTTTTGCAGGAAACGGCCAGAACAAGGATTAGCAGGGACAGTACCGAAAGGATTTTTCTCTTCACTCCACTCTCCTTATGGCCCCTGAGTTCAAAAGAGCGCGCGCTCCGGGACATTGAATAAGTTTGAAGGCCATTATAACAGAAGCTTTTCGTTGAAGATCAAACACATCACCTAAAAGGAGATGCTTTCATCTCAATTTCAGGCGTTGAAATTATGCTCGAATTGTGCTAGTATCTCACGACCCCCATGGCCACAAAGAAAAAGTCAACGGCGCCAAAGAAAAAGGAAGAACAGCCTTTCGTCTCGACGTTGGGCAACATCGACAGCAAGTTCCGTTTCGTCCACCTAGCTTCCAAGCGGGCCAAATCCTTGCTCAGGGGAGCCAAGGTCAAGGCTAAGGCCAAGACCAAGAACCCCATCCGCCTGGCTCAAGTCGAAGTCAAGGAAGGACTGATCGACTTTCGCGTTCTGCCCGTTTCCCCCGAGGAAATTCTGGAGAAGGAAGACCGTTCCTTCCTCGGCGGGGACGGCGTGAGCGCGGCTGAAGTCGAGGTCGAAACTGAGGATGTGACGGATGTTGAGGTGGAAGAAGAAGAGGCGGCCCGAGAAGAAGAAAAAGAGGATGACGGGTTCGAAGCGGAGCTTCCGGGCGGCTTGAGCGAAGACGAAAAAGAAGAAAGCTAGCTTTTCGTCAGAAGCTCGATGTAGCTTTTCTTGATCATCGCCCGCGTGGAAATCCCGAGCTTTTTCGCCAGGGCGGTGATGCGGTTCCGTTCGCCCTCAAATTCCAGATAATTCCCCCCCGCGGTCTCGTCCAGGCAGATCCGGACCCGGTCGAGCTTAAGGACGGCCCTGTGCTTGGCGTAGCTGAAGACCGGCACGAAGCCCAGGGCGGTCAGGATTTTCGCGGCTTGCTTGGGCTTGCGGACTTCGGTCTCGAATTCGCGACGAATCTTGAAGCGCCGGGACTTCTGGGGGGGGCCCTTGAAGGTCAGCTCTCCTTTCCGGCCCCGGGTCCTCAACCGAAGGGCCTCCCGGCGGCGGGAAAGGTCTCGGCCGCGGAGGTCATAGAGGG
>CAZFTV010000006.1:15409-16693 GCA_964521765.1 uncultured Eubacteriales bacterium | reverse complement strand
TTTCCTTGTTATATCGGCGCCCATTTCCTGTTCGCGGAGGTCATAGAGGGTGTTTTCCTCCAGATGCCGCTCCTGGAGGATGACGGCGCCCATGTCCAGAAGCCTGGCCCGGACGGCCCCTAAGTCCTCTTGGCGGACCTTGACTTCGATCTCAAGCATGGGGGCGGGTGTTATCGGTTTCTCTGAAGGACGAAATCGGCCAGCAGAGCGAGGCTTCGGCGGTGAGCGCTTTGAGGGAATCCATCGAGAGCCGCCCGGGCTTTGCGGCTGAACTCCTCCGCGCGGCGGAAGGTGTTGTCGAGCGACGGCCCGGACCTGATCAGGGCGAGGATCTCCTCCCGTGATTTCGGGTCGGATGTGACCCCGGGCAGCATCCGGCGGACGCGGTGGCGGCTCCCCCGGCCGTTCTGCCTGAGGGCGTCGATGAGGGGCAGCGTCACGCGGCCCTCAGCCAAATCGATCAACGCCGGCTTGCCCATGGTGCTCTCGTCGCCGGTGTAGTCAAGGAGGTCATCGATGATCTGGAAGCTTTTACCCAGGCAGGTCCCGTATTCCGCCAGCGCCTCCTCCTCCCTGGGCGAGGCTCCGCCCAGCATCCCGCCGATGCGGCAGGAGGCGGAGAAGAGCGATGCGGTCTTATGGTCGATGATATCGATGTATTGCTTCTCCGTAAGGTTCAGGTTGCCGCTCTGCTTGTACTCGGCGAGCTCGCCCTCGATCATCTGCACGGAGGCCTCGGTCAGGATGCCCGTCAGGCGCTTCAGGTGGTTTCTCAGGGACAAGGCTACGGTCTTGATGTAGAGATAATCCCCCAGGAGGACGGTGATGTTGGGCCCCCATTTGACATGGACCGTCGACCGTCCCCTCCGGGTGTCCGAATCGTCGATGATGTCGTCGTGGAGAAGGCTGGCGGTGTGGAGAAGCTCGACCAGGGAGGCGCACAGGATCGCCTCCTTGCGGCTTGGCGACCCGGACAGGCCCGAACAGAGGAGCACCAGAGCCGGCCGTATCCGCTTGCCCGAATTCTGAAAAAGGTAGGAGCCGATCTCGGCGATGAGCGGGTTGGGGGAGCGGGTGATCCCCCTGAGCGTTTTTTCCACGTCCTCGAGCTGATGCCGGATGTGGGAGTAGAGGCGCCTCAGGTCGACCTGACCTTGGACCTTGGCTTTGATGAGCTCGCTGGACTTCACGTTCACCCGATGCGCGCTTATCTTATCATGAGCCTTATGATTTTTAAACCGAAAAATACAGGCCCGCGGGCGGACCGCGCGGCGCGCCGGATGC
>CAZFTV010000006.1:0-15399 GCA_964521765.1 uncultured Eubacteriales bacterium | reverse complement strand
GGCGGGAGCGGCCGCGGGCCTACCCGGGCTAGCGGCCGGGATGGAAGAGGCTGCGGAAGTTGCTCGAGGTCAGCGCGGCCAGGCTCTCGGGGGAGAGGCCTTGAACGTCGGCCAGGATGCGGGCGACCTCGACCACGAACCGGGGCTCATTGCGCTTGACCCGTCCCCGGTAGGGGACCGGGACGAGGTAGGGCGAGTCGGTCTCGACAAGCAGCCTGTCCCCGGGAACCCTGCGAGCCACGTCCCGCAGGGCGCCGGCCCGGGGAAAGGTTAGGATGCCGGAGAAAGACAGAAAATAGCCCATATCGATCAGGCGCTCGCCGAGCTTCCAGTCTTCGGTGAAACAGTGAAAAACGCCGCGGCCCTCAAGGCCCGACTGTTCGAGGATATCGGCTGCTTCCTGGCCCGCGTCGCGGGTATGGATGATGAGGGGCAGCCCGAGCTCTCCGGCTAGAACGGCCTGGGCCCGGAAAGCGGCGCGCTGCGTCTCCGGCGGGGAGAGGTTGTAATGGAAGTCGAGGCCGACTTCCCCGATGGCGCAGATTTTCTTCTCGTCCGCGAGCCGCCTCAGCTCGGCCAGATGCTCAGGACGGTATTGCGAAGCCTGGTGGGGATGCACTCCCGCGGCCGCGGATACCATCGGGAATCGCTCGGCCAGCCCGAGCGTCACCTCCAGGCTGCGCCGGCTTGTCAGGTCGGCCGGACAGAGGATGCCCTCCAGGCCCTCTCCCGCGGCCCGTTCCACGACCGACTCCCTGTCGCCGTCGAAGTCCTCCATGTCCAGATGGGCATGCGAATCCACGAGCGGCAGGAAGCCGCAATCGGACGGGCTGTTCAACTTAGTCCGTTCCCTTCCCCCGACGCCTTGTGAGGAAGACCGGGCTTTCTCCTCCGGCGCCTATGCCGGCCGGCGGAGGCTCGCCCTGAAGGTCGAGGGCTCGTTCTTACTGCGCCAGCCGGGCTTTCAGCAGGCGGATGGGGAGGGCGCCCTGGCTGAGGAGCTTCTGCAGGAACTCGCCCTGTTTGAAGGCGCTGCCCTTGAGCCGCTTGTAATCCTTCTCCATGTCCAGGATTTCCTGGTAGCCGAGGTAGGTATAGGCCGCCTCGCCGGGGTTGAGAATGATCCGGTTCCACTTGCGCTCGGCCTCGGCCTCGCTCTGGAACCCGCCGCGCGTCATGTAGTTGACCGCCTGCTCCTTAGTCATGCCGCCCTGATGGATGTTCAAGTCGAGCTGGAAATCGATGGCCGCCTTGAGCTGCATCTCCAGCTGGGACAGGCGGAGGCGGAGGTCGTAGTTGCCGTAACCGGAGGTGATCAGCATCTCCTCCAGATACATCGGCCAGCCCTTGATGAGCGGCATGTTGGGATGGAGCTTACGCATAAGCGTGGAGTTGTTCCAGGCGAGCCTCATCGGAACGTAGCTCCCGGGATAAACATTCCGGACCACCCAGAAGGGGTAGATGTAATCGTTGTATTCTTCCAGGAAGGACGTGACTTTATCAGGCGGCCAGTCGGCGGGGATGGGGTTGATGGTCACGACGTAGGAGCCGTCGCTCTCATAAGCGCCGGGGCCCTCCAGCCGAGTCCATAACACGCCCTGCTTCTCCAGGGGCATGGGTTGGATGGCCGGCATCTCCTCGGGCAGGGCCAGAAGGTTATTGTTTTTAATGAAGGAGCGGATGTTCTCGGCGGTCGGCCGGGCATTGGTGACGAATTCGTTCCGGTCGGGATGCTCGATTTTAATCTTGTCGAAAACGCCCTTGATGATGATGTTGCGGAGCTCTTCCTCGGGCCGGTTCATCTGCTCGATGTCGACCTCGGGATACATGACCTTGTAGAAGGGGATGCACACCAGGGCCATATCGCGCCGGATGTTGTTGTAGTCCGCCCGGGCCCTGGCCACCACCTCGTCGAGGATGAGGGAGCCGTAGGTCGTGAGGCGGAGGAGCCGCATATGAGCCTGGTCGCCCAGCCGGAAGTTTCCCGTGGAGCGGGCCAGGAGCTCGCCCTTCAGAAAGCCCTGAAAAGCCTCCAGGGCGGCGACCGCCTTGGGGATCTCAGCGGAGAATTTGTTCCTGGCGTCGGCTGAGGCGCCGGAAGCCAGCGCGCTCAGCTGGTTTCTGTAGATGTCCAGGATCCCCGGCATCTGGTTGATAGCCGTCTCGGTATAGACCTGGGCCGGGGTCTTGAGGTTTTCCCTGGCCTGCTTGACCAGGTTAGGAATTTGTTTCAGCCGCTCGGTGGCGTTCTTGACCCGCGTGTCGATGGGCGCGGAGTTCTTGCCGAGAGCGGCGGACACGCAGTTGGCCAGGATGTCCGCGTAGAACAGCGGATTGTATTCCCAGGGAACGATGTTTT
This sequence comes from uncultured Eubacteriales bacterium, assembly GCA_964521765.1. Taxonomy (GTDB): domain Bacteria; phylum Acidobacteriota; class Aminicenantia; order Aminicenantales; family JAFGAV01; genus JAFGAV01. Next base: position 13,040 of record CAZFTV010000006.1, on the reverse strand, counting down.
CGTGCCGGAAAAGGTCCAACTCCAGGGCATCCACCAGAATTTCGTGGTCGATCTGGTTTTCGGGGCTGAGGTTGGCGCGATTGACCTTGGTCACCACGTCCTGATTGAGCGTGTCCAGCTCGTCGTTCCGCTTTTCGACCGCTTTGCTGCTGAAGTCCTCGAGCTTGTCGTTGTACTTGGTGTACCCGGCCAGGGTGCCGGCCGTGGGGTAGAACTTCCAGTACGCATCCAGGTAGGTGTCCAGCGCCTTGCGGAACTTGGCATCTTCCTGGCTCTGGGCCGAGTTGAGCATACCCAGGGAGAAGAGGACGAAGGCCACGAGCAAGAGCGGAATGAGCGTTTTTTTCATCGCATCCTCCTTGAACATTCTCTGAGAGTCGTTGACCGAGCTCTCTATCCCAACTTCCCTCTCATTCAGGTTAACACAGCCGGCCCCGGGGAGCAACCGGGCCGGAAACCCTACCAGCGGATGAGGGCCGAGGCCCAGGTGAACCCCGAGCCGAAGGCGGTCAGGGCCAGGAGGTCGCCCCTCTTCAGCCGGCCCTCCCTGGCGACCTCGTCCAGGGCGATGGGGATGGAGGCGGCCGTGGTGTTGCCGTAGCGCTGGATGTTGCGCACGACCTTGTCCTCGGAAAGCTGCAGCTTCTTTATGACCATCTGGCTGATCCGGTCGTTGGCTTGATGGGGGATGACCAGGCTGAGGTCCTTGGAATCCAGTCCGTTGTGAGCGAGCGCGACGAGGATCGCTTCGGGCATGCGCTCTACGGCGTTGATGAAGACCTTCCGTCCGTCCATGCGGGGGAATGTCTTCCTCTGCGTAAACATCTCCAACTGGAAGGAGGGGTTGTTCTTGGGCGAAGGATGTTCCATCCACAGCTCGGTGGCGAACCGCCCGTCGCAGAACAGATGGGTGGACAGAATGCCTCGCCCGCCGTCGGACTCATGAGGTTCGATGATCACGGCTCCGCCGCCGTCGCCGAACAGGACGGACATGTCGCGGCCCTGGTCGGAAAAGTCCATGGAGGTGGACTGGACTTCCGCGGCCACCAGCAGAATCTTCTTGTATGTTCCGGCGCGGATGTACTGGTCCGCCACGGACAGGGCGTAGATGAAGCCGCTGCACTGGTTCCGGACATCCAGGGCCCCGATGTTCGGCAAGCCCAGTTTGGCCTGAACGAGGACGCCGATTCCGGGAAAATAGTAGTCGGGGGAGAGGGTGGCGGCGATGATGAAATCGATGTCGTCCTTGGCGATGCCCGCGTTGTCGATGGCTTGCCGGGCCGCCTCGACCGCCAGGTCTGAGGGACCCGTCCCCGGCTCCGCCCAGCGCCGCTCGAGGATGCCGCTTCGTTCACGGATCCAGGCGTCGGACGTATTGACCAGCTTCTCCATGTCCGCGTTGGTGACGACGCGAGGGGGGAGGCAGCGGCCGGTTCCGGTGATAACGGCTCGAATGCTCATTCTCAAAGAAGGATTATAAACGAGGGTCAATTTCAAAGTAAAGAAATTCTTGACGGGCTAAAGAAGCGCCGCTAAGATGAAAACAGAGAGATGAGACGTTCCCTTGTTATTTTCGCAGCCTTGGGCTTGGCCTCCGCCTGCCTGTCCGTCCGGGCGGCGGGCCCCGCCATAGCCGACGACCTGTTGAAGATCGAGGCGGCTATCCGGCCCAAGAGCCTTTCCCGGGGGGAAGAAGGCAAGCTGGTTTTGCGGGTCCTGACCAGCCCGGGCATCTCCCTCAGCCCCCATCCCTCATTCACCATCGAGCTCGCTCCCTGCCCGGAGCTTGTCTTTCCCAAGGGGTTCTACACCCATTCCGACCTGGACATCGAAGTCCTGGAGGAAGGCGGAGAGAAAGTCTTGAACATGACCCGCCCCGTGGAAATCCCCTTTACCGTCAACCTTCAAGCCAAGAGGGGAAGCCACATCCTTCAGGGGAAGGTGAAATATTTCGCCACCTCAAGAAAAGAAGGCTGGTGTCTCAAGAATACGGCCAAGTTCTCGGTGTCGTTCTCGACTCGCCAGCTGAGCATCAGGTAGATTTCCGCCCCGGCGGCGGTCCTCATGAGCCTACAGCCAGCCTTTGCGCTTATACCAGTCCAGAGTTTCGGCCAGCGCCTCGGCCAGGGGGGTTTCGGCGCGGAAGGGCAATTCCTCAGCCGCTTTCCGAATGTCCACCGCCCAGTCGCCGTGAATCAACTCCAGGTAGAAATTTCTGTTCAGCGAAGGGCGCGCGCCGGCGAACCTGGCCGCCTGGCCGGCCAGCAGCAAAAAAAAGTGGGCGGCCTTCCGGGAAATGCGGACAGGTATGCAAGTTCGGCCGAGGAAGGCGGCCGTTTTCCGGCTGACCTCCGTCAGGTCCAGGGGCGGCGAGTCGGCGATATGATAGATTTCTCCGCTGCGCTGCGGGGGATGGAGAAAACGGAGCATCGCCCGGACGGCGTCTTTGATGTAGATGCTGCTCACGCGAAGCGTGTCCTGGCTCAGGATAGGCAAGAGGCCGAGTTTCAGGATTTTCAAATAGCTCACGAGGTCTTTGTCCCGGGGGCCGAATATGACCCCGGGACGCAGGATCGTGACCGGAAGGATGTCCTTGCGGCGCAGGACCTCTTCTTCCCCGAGCCGCTTGCTCCGTCCGTAGGGGCTGACCGGGCTGGGCGGGTCGCTCTCGAGTCGGAAACGCCCCCCGAACGAGGGGCCTCCGGCGGAGATCGAGCTGACATGCACGAATTTCGGCTTCAAGCCCTGATGGTCCAGGGCATCCAGCAGGCTTGCCGTGCCGAGATGGTTGACGGTATAATAAACGGCCGTTTGAGTGGATTTGGCGATTCCAGCCAGATGAAATACCGTGTCGAGGTCGCGGGGGAGCGGCGGGATAGAGAACAGGTCGCCCTTGAGAGCATGGATATCGAGTCCTGTGAGCCAGCCGGGATTCTTCGGATTCCTGAGGAGGACGAACGTCTCGGCGCCCTCCGCGAGCAGCGCCTCAACGAGATGGCTGCCCACGAAACCCGTTCCCCCCGTGACGAAGACTTTCATATCAGATGATTCTAGCTTTTCTCATACCGACGGTCAAATGTCCGGGCGACAAGGCGGCACCTCTTTTGCCGTGACGTCTCTGATTTTCATGGGGTCCCGTCACACAGAAAGAGATGCTTCCGAACGACAACCGGCCAGGAGGAGACAACGTGGCGCTCACAGAGCCTGAAACCTTGATGCATCGGGAGGATCGGGGCCCGGGGGGGAAACGCCGGGCCCTGTCGATAACGGCCCGGAGGGCGGCCGCGTCCGCGGCGGCGGTGCTCGTCCTGGCGGCCGCGTTGCGGCCTCAGACCCCCATCCTGACCCTTAATGAAGTCAAGCCGGGACTCCTGGGCAAGGGCCGCAGCGTCTTCCAGGGAAGCCGGGTCGAGGAGTTCGACGCGGAAATCCTGGGAGTCCTGCCCAACGTTCTTCCCAAGAGGAGCATCATTTTGGTCCGGCTCAAGGGGCAGGGCCTGGAGAGCTCGGGGATCATCCAGGGCATGAGCGGCAGCCCGGTCTACGTGGACGACAAGTTGGTCGGCGCGGTCGCTTACGGGTTCTCCTTTTCCAAGGAGCCTATCGCCGGCCTGACGCCCATCGAGGAAATGTTGAGCCTGTCCGCCCCTTCGGAATCGCCGCCCGTTTCCTTCGCCTCCCGGCAGATTCCCGTCGGCAAGCTCGACCTCGAGGACTTCAGCGCGCTTTTTGCCGATGTGTTCGGCGAGAGGCCGCCCCTGGAAGCGGACGGCCGGCTCCTGCGGCCGATCGGCATACCCGTGGTCTTCCGGGGGCTGAACGTCGGGGCCTCGGAACGATACCGCGCCGTCCTGGCCCGCATGGGTTTTTTCCCCGTCGGAGCTGCCCAGTCCGTCGTTCCGGCGCCTGTCATGCCTTCGGCGCCCGCCTTGCTCCGGGCGGGAGATCCCGTGTCGATCCAGCTCGTCGGGGGCGATGTGGACGTGTCGGCTCTGGGCACCGTAACCCATGTCGACGGAAGCCGGGTGTTCGCGTTCGGCCATCCACTCTATAACCTGGGGCCGGTCGAGTTCCCCATGGCCGCGGCCGAGATTCTGACCGTCATTCCGAGCCTGGAGAATTCATTCAAGCTGGGCGTTCCGCGTTCGGTGGTCGGAACCTTTGTCCAGGACCGGTCCTCGGGCGCCTACGGCGAGCTGGGGAGAAAGCCGAGCCTCATTCCGGGCAACATCAAAATAGGCGGAGGACCGTTCGGGGCCAGGGAATATCGGCTCCAGGTCGTCAACGACAGGATTCTGGGCCCGTTTTTCACCAGCATGACCCTGGGTTTGATCCTGCGGGATGCCGAGCGGGCCCTGGGGGACCTCTCCCTGGAGCTCAAGGGGAATGTTTTCCTGGAGAACGGACAAAGCGTCCGCCTGGAAGACCTGTTCTCGGGGAATTTCGATGCAGCTGCCGGCGAGCTGGCGAACCTTGTGCTGGCCGTGACATATTTCCTGTCCAACAACGAGTTCCAGAGCCTGAAGTTGTTCCGCCTGGACCTCGATATCCAGGCCAGCGAGAGGGTCCGGGCGAACCGGCTGGAAAAGGCCGTCCTGGACAAATACGAAGCGGCGCCCGGAGAAATCATCAGCCTCAGGCTGTTCTCGAGAACTCACCGCGGCGAGACTGATGTCCAGGAGATCCAGATTCCGGCGCCCAACCTCCCCGCCGGGTCCGAGTTTCAGGTCATCATCGGCGATTCGGCGGCCATGCAGCAGGTGGAATCAGGCCAGTACCGGGGAGCCGAGTTCTTTCCGCGCAGCCTGGGCCATCTGATTCGCCTCCTGAACAACCTCCGCAAGAACAACCGGGTTTACGTGAAAATCCTCTCCTCCCAGCCGGGCGTGTTCCTCAAGGGCGAAGAAATGTCCAACCTTCCCTCGACGGTGAAATCCCTGTTCACCTCGCCGCGCGCCTCGGCCTCCAACGCCGTCGAGATCCTCAGGTCCACGCTCGCGGAATACCAGCTCGCCGTCCCCTTCGTCTTCAAGGGCGCGGCCCGCATTCCGCTCACGATCAAAAAGTGACGCAGGAGAACCCGACATGAAGAGAACAGTGCTTGGTTTGGCGACCCTCCTGGTTTCCCTGGAACTTCTCTTCCCCGTGCAGCCGCAAAAATGGAGTTTCGTCGGCAGCGCCGATTTCCTGAAAGGAACGTTTGACGGAATTTCCTCGGAAAGCGAAGGACTCCTGGCCCTGGCGCCTCGGGAAGAACCCGTGGAGGGCCCGGCCGAGGAATACTATCTGTCTCTCGTCGAGGGACGGGACGGGACGATGTACCTTGGCACGGGACATGGCGGAAAAATCTATCGTCTGCCCCGCGGCGGCCGGCCCGAGCTGTATTTCCAAACGGCCGAGATGGATGTCACCTGCCTGACGCTGGGCGACCGGGACGTCCTGTTCGCCGGGACTTCGCCCAACGGAAAAGTCTATAAGATCACGGCCAAAGACGCGGGAGACGTGTTTTTCAACCCCGATGAAAAATACATCTGGGACCTCCTGTCCGCCGAGGGGGGGAGGCTCCTGGCCGCCGTGGGCGAGAGCGGGGGAATTTACGAAATCGACGCATCGGGCAGCGGACGTCGGCTTCTCAAAGCGGGCGACGGCCATATCCTCTGCCTAGCTTTCGAATCGAACGGAGACCTGCTGGCCGGAAGCGCGAGCAGCGGTTTCCTCTACAGGGTGACGCGCGCGGGGAAGGCCTCGGTGGTTTTCGACCCGGTCAGCGCGGAAGTGAAGGCCGTTGCCCGCGACGAACGGGGAAATGTCTATCTTGCCGCCTGCGGTGTCCCGGTCAAGCCGCGCCGGGAGGATGTTTCTCCGGCCGCCCCAACGACCGGTTCCGTGGCGGTCACGGTCACGGCCGCCGGGACCACCACCTCCGCCGCCCAGGCCGGAAGCTCAATGGCCTCCGCCGCCGGACCGTCGGCCCTCTACCGGATCGGCCCTGACGGCAGAGCCGTGAAGCTCTGGAGCTCCGAGGAGGAATCCCTCTATGATATAGTCTGGGACGAGGGTCGCAAGCAGGTGCTTTTCGGCACGGGCAACCGGGGACGCCTCTATGCCGTGGACTCCGCGGGCCGAAGCCTTTTGCTCTTCCAGAAGAGCAGCGAGCAAGTCACGGTCCTCTCCGCGACGGACGGGAAAACGACCATCCTGTCCAACAACCCCGCCCGGGCGGACGTGCTCCTGTCCGAACAGCGGACCGAGGGAGAGTATATGAGCCCTATCCTTGACGCGGGAGCGCTCTCCTCCTGGGGCCGCATCACCTGGCGGGGAGAGACGCCTTCGGGGACGTCCCTCCAACTGCAAACGAGAAGCGGCAACGCCTCGGAGCCCACGGCGGCCTGGAGCGAATGGTCGCCGCCCTACAAGAAGCCGGAGGGCGAAGCGATTCTCAGCCCCGGGGGCCGATACCTGCAATTTCGGGCTCTATTCCGAAAGGCCTCGGGACGCCTCGGCCCGGCGTTGCGCTTGGTGGAGGCTTATTACCTCCAGGCCAACGCGGCGCCGGTCGTGAAAAAGCTCGAGGCGCTGCCGCCCAACGAAGTTTTCATCAAACCGCCCGAAACCGAGGAGGTCATCCTGGGGAGCCCGCATCCGTCGGCCGGAGACAAGATGGGCCGAACCGATATCCTCATCTCTCTGGCCAAGAAGACGTCGAGGAAAGGATTTCGGACCCTCCTCTGGGAGGCTGAAGACGGAAACGGCGACAGCCTGACCTACAGCTTATCCGTTCGTCGCGCCGGGGAAAGCGGTTGGAAGCTCCTGGAGCGTGATTGGAAGGAAGCGGTGTTCGCCCTCGACACCGTGTCCCTGCCGGACGGCGTCTACGATTTTAAAGTCGTCGCTTCGGACAAGCCCTCCAACCCCGCGGGAAGGGAGCTCCAGGGAGAAAAAACAAGCCTTCCCCTGACGATCGACAACACTCCGCCCCTGTTCAGGGACGTTACGGTAAGCCGGGACGGGACGAAGCTCAAAGTCGGCTTCCAGGCGGAGGATGCGCTCTCGCCGCTCCTCGAAATCAAGGTCCTGGTCCGGCCGCTTGAGTGGCTGACGGTCTTCCCCGTAGACGGCATTTGCGACTCGATGCAGGAGGCTTTTTCCTTCGTCTTGGACCTTCCGGCCGGGTCGGACGATTTGCTAACGGTCGTCGCCCTCGACGCGCACGGGAATTCGGGAGTCCTCCGGCAGTCCTTCCCCCGCTGAGTGGCCGGCCGGGGCGGGGTCAGGCGCTCTTAGCCCGCTCGATGTAGGAGTTTTCCCGGGTGTCCACGCGCACGATGTCGCCCTCCTTGATGAACTGAGGGACGCTCACCTGAAGTCCTGTCTCGAGCACGGCCGGCTTGTTGCTGGCCGACTGGGTGGCGCCCTTCAGGAAGGGCTCGGTCCGGACGACTTTAAGCTCCACCGTCAGGGGCGGACGGATGCCGATCGGCCGGCCTTGATAAAACTCGGCCGTGAAGACGATGTTGGGCACGAGATAGTGTACGCCGTCGCCCAGGACTTCTGTGGGAAAGCCGACCTGGTCGAAGGTCACGCGGTTCATGAAAACATGCTCGTCTCCGGCCTGGTACAGGAACTCCATCTCGACTTCTTCCAGGTAAGCCTGTTCGACGCGGTCCTCCGAGCGGAAGCGGTAGTCCTGGACCGACCGGTCGGTGAGGTTCCGGAGCCGCGTCTGGACCATGCCCTTCCAGTTGCCGGGGTTGACGTAGTTGGCCTCCAGGACCCGGAACAGCACGCCGTTAATGTTGAGGACCATGCCCTTTCGGATTTGAGTGGCGGTGATCATGCGTTCTCCTTATGACGGCGGCTCCGGCGAGTGTCCCGTCTCAAAATTTCCTCTAGCGATCCCGGCGGACGCCCTCGTCCGTCCGGACGACGTGGACGGCGGCGCCCACGGCCTCCACGGCCCGGGCGACCTTCTCCGGGTCGCGGGGGGCATAGGCGAACATCGTGCCTCCATGGCCCGAACCGTTGATCTTCCCCCCCAGGGCTCCGGCCGTCATGGCCGCGGCGAGCATCCGTTCGATTTTATCCGTCGAGGTCCGCAAGAAGTCGCGGAGCACTTCATGCTGCGAGCTCAGAAGACGCCCGAAGCTCTCGTGGTCGAACACGGATGCGTCGAAGAGCGCCTCTCCCTCAGCCGTCAGGTCCCGGGTAAGAAGCGTCCCCTTGAGAAGCCGCTTTTCATCCGCGGAAGCCAGGCTGTCGGCGGCCCTCTCCACCTCGGGTGTGCGCGGGCTGCGGAGATCGAACCCGGAAACGGTCCGGCGGACGTTCGCCGCGGCTTCCAGGACGCGGCCCTTGATGAACCCCAGGGTCCCGGTCGTGTCTTTTTTCTCCCGCGAATCGGCCAGGACGAAAGCTCCCAGGGGATTGGGCAGGTTGCGGAGACGAAAGGGGTCGCCGAAATGAATCGAGACGACATGGCCGCGGGCCGAGGAGTAGTGATCCATCCTGCCGCCCGGTTCCCGGAATTCTGCCACCTCGGTCTCGTAGGCCAGCTCGGCGACGGCGTCCCGGTCGGCCGCCCTCGGGTCGCCGGCCGCCTCGAGGAGGAATTTCACCCAAGCCACGCACAGGGCCGAGGAGCTGGCCGCGCCGGCGTTGATGGGAACGTCGCCATGGACGACGCAGTCCCATCCCGAGCGGACTTCGACGCCGCGCCGACGCAGGACGTTGACCGCGCTCTTGAGATAATCGCGGCTGCGGGTGTAGAGGATAGGCTGATCGAGGTCGATCTCTTCGGCGCTTTGGATGTCCGGCAGGTCGAGGCGGAGGAGACGGTCCGGACGCGGACGGCCGGAGATCGCGAGGCGCAGGGAGACCGCCGCGGCGATGACGGCCAGGCCGAAATAATCCTGGTGCTCGCCGAAGAGGCACATCCGGCCCGGCGTGGAGACGGCCAGCTCGTCGAGGGACATACGCTTTTTGTAGCCTGGAAGGAGGCGCGTGTCAACCACGCCCTCCCTTGTGCTCTTCTCGGGGGCTCGGACATGCTCGCCGGCCGGCGAAGCAAAATACCGGAATTCCTCGAAGAGCGCTTCGGGAGGGCTAAATCCGGCCTGAGGCTCGTTCCGGCCAAAACCCAAGCCCTCCTGTTGTCTTCATGTCTTTCTCGAAACCTGTCACTTCCTTGCTGAACCGCGCAGGACGCCTCAATCCTCCCGTTCTTTCTTGTTGCCAGGGAAAAGAGAAAGGTGTCGGCGCCGGGCGCGGTTCAGGATGCCGGCAGGATATCACGAATGTGGAGACACGCCGCCGTCTGTGTTATTTTAAGAGCTCTCTAAAGATGGATGTCATGTCTGAGTTGCATGTCCTCGGGACGGGAGGGGCGGCGCCGACCGCCGAGCGGGACAACACGGCGTTCGCCCTGGAATCCGAGAGCCGGATCACTCTTATCGATTGCCCGGGGAGCGTCCTCCTGAAATTGAAAAAGGCCGGGCTCGACCCGCGGCGGCTGGATTCCCTGCTGGTGACGCACGTCCATCCCGACCACATCTACGGCCTGCCGTCGCTCGTGCACGGCCTGATGCTCGAGGAGGGCCGCCTCCGTATCTTCGGCTCGGGGGAGAGCCTGGAGTTCTGCGGCCGTCTCCTCGACTTGTTCGGGCTGCGCGAGCCGAAAATCCGGATGCGGGTCGAGTTCGTCGAAATTGCGCCGGGCGTCCGTTTCAGAGTCCATGACAACCTGGAAGCCGACGGATTCCCCGTCCCCCACACGACGGCTTCGCTGGCTTTTCACCTTTATTATAAGGACAGCCGGAACGGATGGGTCTTTTCAGGGGACACCCCTCCGGTTCCCGAAGTTTTTAAGAGGGCGAGGGAAGCGGACGGCCTGGTCCATGACTGCAGCGCGCCCGAGCGGTTTTTTATTCAACATCCCGCCCTGAGGACCATGCACACCAGCGCCCTGGAGCTCGGCCGGCGGGCGCAGGAGGCCGGGGTCGAGCGGCTCATCCCCTGCCATTTTTTCGGCGAGGCCGAATTCAGCTTGGATGAGATCGAGAAGGAAATCCGGCGTCATTACCGAGGCCGGCTGATCATCCCCGGGGACATGGAGAAAATCAGGCTGGCCGAAGACTGACCCGCGTCCAAGTCGGGACGGCCGGCCGGTGAAGAATCGGCGATGATGAAGAAGAAGAGGAGGAGAATCGATGAAAAGCATGCTGAGGTCAGCCCTAGCGGCATTCGTCGCCTTGGCGGTGGCCTGCGTCGCGGGAGAGAGAGGAGTCGTGGCTGACATCGTTATTCTCAACGCCCGGGTCTGGACGGGCGCCGCCTCCGGGCCGGGGGCGGAAGCGGTCGCGGTCAAGGGGGAGAGGATCATCGGCGTCGGCACGACGGAGGAGATGAAGAAGCTCGCCGGCAAATCGACGCGGCTCGTGGACGCCGGGCGCGGCTCGCTCCTGCCGGGGCTCATCGACAGCCACACCCATTTTCTTTCGGGTGGTTTCAGCCTTCACTCGGTCCAGCTCCGCGCGGCCTCAAGCCGGGAGGAGTTCGCCCGGCTGATCGCCGAGAAAGCCGGCGAGCTGGGCAAAGGGGCCTGGGTTCTCAACGGCGAATGGGACCACGAGCTCTTCAACCCGGTGGAGCTTCCGCGGCGCGATTGGATCGACGCCCTGACGCCGGACAACCCGGTCTGCGTCAACCGCCTCGACGGCCACATGGCGTTGTGCAACAGCCTGGCCCTGCGCCTGGCGGGCGTCGGCCGCGAGACCGTCGCCCCTCCGGGGGGCGAGATCGTCCGAGACCCGAGAACGGGAGAGCCGACGGGCATCCTCAAGGACACGGCCATGAACCTCGTGTACCGCGTCGTCCCCGAGCCGTCGTTCGAGGAGAAGCTCGGAGCAGCCCGCCTCGCCTTGCGTCATGCGGCCGAGCACGGCCTGACCACGGTTCACGATATGGCCGACGCCGGGGATTTCGAAGTCTTCCAGGAACTCCTCCGCAAGGATGAGCTCAGCTGCCGCGTGGTGGTCTATATCCCCGTCACCGAGGTCGATGTCCTCCGGCGCCTGCGGATGAAAACGCCCTTCGGCTCGCCGCTCCTCAAGCTGGGGGGGTTGAAAGGTTTCGTGGACGGGTCCCTGGGGTCGGGCACGGCCTTTTTCTTCGAGCCCTATGCCGACGATCCCTCCCGCTCCAACCGGGGCCTTCTCCACGGCCAGATGTTTCCCGAGGGCATCATGGAAGAGCGCCTCCTGGCCGTGGACAAGGCCGGCTTGCAGGCGGCCGTCCACGCCATCGGCGACCGGGCCAACGCCCTGCTCCTGGATATGTTCGAGCGCATCGAGGCCCGGAACGGCGGCCGCGACCGCCGTTGGCGGATCGAGCACGCCCAGCACCTGCGGCCGGAAGACATAGGCCGCTTCGGGAGCATGAAGGTCATCGCCTCGGTGCAGCCCTACCACGCCTCGGACGACGGCCGGTGGGCCGAGAACAAGATCGGGCGGGAGCGATGCCGGACGGCCTACGCCTTCAAATCCCTCCTCGAGGGGGGAGCGACGTTGGCCCTTGGCTCGGACTGGACGGTCGCCCCCCTGGACCCCATCCAGGGCTTGTGGGCCGCCGTGACGCGCCGGACGCTGGACGGGAAGAACCCGGACGGCTGGTATCCCGAGCAGAGGCTCTCCCTGGAGGAGGCTTTGCGAGGCTACACCTGGAACGGCGCCTTCGCGGAATTCGCGGAGAAGGACAAGGGGTCGATCGAGGTCGGCAAGCTGGCCGACTTGACCGTCCTGGACAGGGATCTGTTCGCCCTTCCCCCGGAAGACATAAACACCGCCCGGGTGCTGATGACCGTCATGAACGGGAGGGTGGTTTACGAAAAAGAATAGAAGCCTCGACGGTGAAAGCCTCTCTGCCGCGATGGTTCTGCTTTTCGCCAAAGAATGATTTGGGCTGGCGGCATCGCGATGCCGCCAGGGAAAGCGGCGACGCGTCGCCGCACTCCCAAAAAGACGCGTCGTATCCGTCATCCCTCCGGATGCCGGGAAGAATCGCCGCTCAGGCCATAAATCTTCGATCGTCCCAAATAGACCGTTCGTCGTGAACAGCGCCCCCGCGGATTGCAATGGCCATCCGGCACGGACCGAAGGCCGTGGATGAAGGGGTAGGCTAGGCCGGCCGTTTTTGGGAGTGCGGCCGCAGGAGGCATGCCTCAGACGCCCTCAAGTCACAATAAATAAAATATTAGCCCCTCCGGCTCCCCGAGGGAATTCGGGGAGAGCTCGATGGCGTCTTCGGAAGGGTCGGCGGCCGACGCGTCGCCGCACTCTATAACGCGCGCCCGAAACGGCCGCTTATACGCCCGGGGCGCGCCCGCGCCTTCAGGTTGGGGAAAAGACCGGAGGGGGTTTTGAAATCGCCTGCGGAGAAATGCGGTGGACGTGGGAAAACCCGCGGCGTGAAGTTGTGAGATGGCCGGGTTTTTGATATGATATTGCCTCATTTTTTTGCGGTTCATCATAAGGAGGCCTCATGAATTTCGGAGTCATCAACGAAAGCCAGAAGATAGAGCACCGCGCCGGCCTCTCGCCGAGCGGCGTGTCCTTTCTCGTCGACCAGGGACACACCGTTTACATCCAGGCCGGAGCCGGGCTGCGCGCCGGATACACCAACGAGGATTACGCCGGCCTGGGCGCGCACGTGGTTTTCACCAAGGAGGAGGTGTTCGGCCGTTCGGACGTCGTCATCAACATCTCCCCCCTGAACGAGGAGGAGAGCAAGCTGGTCAAGCCCGACCAAATTCTCATAGGTTTCCACCACCTGGCCGTGGCCCGCAAGTCCATCCTCGAGGAGTTTCTCCAGAAAAAGGTGACGATCATCGGCCTGGAGATCATCCAGGACAACGATGAAAAGCTGCCCTTCCTTGAGAGCTTGGGAGAAGTGGCCGGGCAGCTCTGCTCCAACATCGCCGGCTATTACCTCCAGACCTCCCACGGCGGCCGGGGGACGATCATCGGCGGCACGGTCAGCGTCCCGCC
>CAZFTV010000005.1:16835-26808 GCA_964521765.1 uncultured Eubacteriales bacterium | reverse complement strand
GGAGACACCCTCCTTTGCTCCCCTAAATTGTTAGGGGTCGGGGGTTTAATATCACTTTATTCTCTTTATCCCCCCGCCCCCTTGGGGAAACAAGGGGGCAAAGGGCGCCGAGGTCCTCGGTTTGACTTCGCGCGGCCGGTGGTATATATCTGCCTCCAATGAACCTGGCCAACATCCTGACTTCCTTCCGCATCCTCATCATCCCCTTCTTGGTGATCATCATGTTTTCCGACCTTCGGGGCCGGGAAATCGTCGCCGCCTCCCTGTTCGCGGCGGCCTGGCTGACGGACTGGCTGGACGGTCTCTGGGCACGGAAGAATCACAAGGTCTCGACCCTGGGCCAGCTTCTGGACCCCACGGCGGACAAGCTGCTCGTCGTTTCCGTCCTCGTCTGCCTCGTCGAGCTCGGCGCGGTTCCAGCCTGGATGGCGGTCATCATCATCGGCCGCGAGCTGGCCGTCTCCGGATTCCGAGCCATCGCCGCTTCCCGGAACGTGGCCATTCCGGCGTCCATGATGGGCAAGATCAAGATGGCGGTCGAGTCGGCGACCTTGACTCTTCTTCTGCTGGGCGAAAAAAACCTCGGGGCGCTCTACCCAGCGGCGCGGGTCGGGCTGTGGCTGGCGGTAGCGATTTCCCTCTTCTCGGGCCTTGAATATTATTTGAAATATCTCCCCCGACTGTCCTCTCAGGAGAAAACCTCCTCCCTCCCCCCTGGTCCTCAGGCGGGGCGGGGGGGCAGCTAGGACGAAAGCGCTTCCCTCGTCTTTGCCAGGGTGGCCATATCCTCGACATTGAGCAGGCTGAAGGCGGTGGGCCAGCCGCGGCCGATCCGCTTCATCAGCCCGGACAGGACCCGGCCCGGACCGATCTCAACGAAATGAGTAAGCTCCTCGTTTTTCAGCTGCTCCATGGAATGAAGCCACAAGACGGGCCGGCTGACCTGTCTCTTGAGCGCATCCCGAGCTTCCTCGCCGGTGCGGATGATGCGAGCGTCCACGTTGGTCACCACGGGAAAACGAAGGTCATGGAATTCCACCCGGTCGAGTTCGGCCTTGAGCTCTTTCTCGGCGCCGATCATCAGGGTGGTATGAAAAGGCGCGCTGACGGGGAGAAAAACCGACCGCGTAGGCCTGATAAGCCCCACGGCCTCTTCGACGGCCTGTCTGTGTCCGGCGATGACGATCTGCTCCGGGCTGTTCCAGTTGGCCACCTCGACCGTCCCAGAACGGATTCGGGCCAGGGAGTCGAGCACCGTCCGACGATCCGCCCCCAGGAGGGCGGCCATGGCGCCCATCCCCACGGGAACGGCCTCCTGCATGGCGCGGCCGCGCTTATGAACGAGAAGAACGGCATCCTCGAAGTTCAAGGCGCCGGCCGCCACGAGCGCCGAATATTCTCCCAGGCTGTGTCCGGCGGCATAGGCCGGCTCGAGGCCCAGATGCCTGAAGGCGATGACACTGCAGACGAGCAGCGCCGGCTGGGTATTCCGGGTCAGCTTCAAGTCTTCCTCCGGTCCTTCAAAACAGAGCCGGGAGAGGGGAAATCCCAGGACATCATCCGCCCGCGAGAAGAGCTCCCTCGCGGGCTCTGAATTCCGGTGAAAATCAAGTCCCATGCCCACGGCTTGGGACCCCTGGCCGGGGAAAAGGAAGGCGAGGCGGGTCATGGGTTCCTCACATCCTGTCCAGGGCGTTCAGGCATGTTTCCAGGATCTGGACATCGGCCTGGCGCCTGAGGTTTTGGACCCAGGACGCCGCCTGGCGTTTGATTTTTTCGTTCTTAAGAAGATCTTCGAGCCGGTCCAACACCTCGAGGATCGGACGCGGCTCCGCTCCGCGGTTCCGCTCCTCGACGATATAGGTTTCCTCGTAATAGCCTTCGATCTCCCTGAGCGTTACGATCGTGCTCCGGCTGAACCGCATGAAGATGATCTCCTGGAATACTAGCTTCTGTTCAAAGTAAGGCAGCAAGTCGTCGGCGGTCAGCCCGAACTTCTGGAAGGCCGCCTCGGCCTTTTCCGGGCCCAAGCCGGCCAAGGCCTCGTCGCGCGCCGCGGCGATGCGCTCGGGGGAAATCGACATTCTCTCCTTGACCAGGTCGATGACGATCTTAAGCTCGATCCACTTGTCGAGAAGCGCCCTTCGGCTCGGGACGGTTTCCTCTCTGAACAGGCCGAACGTCTCCAGAATCCTGACCTCGAGCAGGGTGACGGGCTGGTCGTTGACGCGCGCCAGGAGGCAATCGATGATTTCTCCGGAAGGCGCGGATCCGGACAATCCGGCCGCGCACAGCGCGGCCAGGAGGAGCGCCGGCGCCGTCATGCCGGCCGGCTTGGAGAAAATATGAATTCTAGAAAACATGTCCGATGGTGATGAAGGGAAAGATTTTTTTCTCCCCGGGCGAAGCCTGAGGGTTCAGGCCGACGTCCAGGCGGATAGGCCCCAGGGGCGTGCGGTAGCGCACCCCGAACCCCACGGCGGCCTTGAGCTCGGCCAGGTTGAAGTCCTTCCTCTTGGCGAACACGTTGCCCAGGTCGAGGAAAAACGCCCAGCTCAGGTCCCGCAGGGCTCCGATAACGGGGAAAGAGACTTCAACGTTGAACAGCAGGAGGACTTTGCCGCCGACCGGCCGGCCGGACTCGGGGTCCAGCGGGCCCATCTCGTCGAAGTCCGTGCCGCGGAAGGAATTGCTCCCGCCCGCGAAAAACCTCTCATGGATGGGCATCCGCCCCTGGCCCAGGCCCAGCCGGGCGGTGGCGCTGACGCTGAGCGCCGAGAAGAGAGATGTGTAGGCCTGGTATTTGGCGAACAGCTTCAGAAAATCCGATTCGACTCTGAAGAGGGGATAGGCCCATTCCAGGGAGGCGCTCAGAAAGGACCCGCGGACGGGATTGACGGAATCATCCCTCATGTCCCTGAGGGCGCTTCCGGAGATCGAGGTCTTGGAGAAGGGAAAGAATTGGCGGTCGATTTCGTTCTCGGCGATGTCCAGGTAATAGAGCGTCGTGCTCGACCAGGTCAGGGTGGCGAGAAGCAGGACATCCCGGAACAGGGGCACCACGCCGCTCAGGCTCGCTCCGCGTCGGTCGAACCCATAGCTCGACCGGTCCTCCCTCTCCAGCCATCCGGTCAGGACGTTCTGAACCGGCAGGCCGAAGAAATAGGGTTGTTCGAAGGACGCCACGCCGCGCTTCTCCCTGAGGCTGAACTGTCCGACGATGCTGAACTGCGACGCGTCGCCGAAAACGTTGCTGCGGATGAACTCGACCGTGCCGCGGGGGCTGATGACGTTATCCCAGACCGAGAGCATGAAGGGAATATTCTTGTTTTCGATGCCCAGCCCGAAGGAAACGTAATTCCGCCCCCCTTCCCGGAGGCTGATGACCACATTCCGCGTTTCGGCGGAGACGGGGATTTCCTCGATCTTGACTTCGGTGAAGATCCCGAGGCGTTCGAGGTTCCGCCTTGTATCGAGGAGGGACTGGAGGAGGGGCGGCTCGCCCTCCTTGAAGCGAAGCTCGCGAAGGATGGTTCCGCGCCGGGTATGCTTCTGCCCGGTGATGGTGATCTTCTCCACCAGGACCTTGCGGCCTTCCTGGACGTGGAAAACGAGGTCGGTAAGCCCCTCGGGTCCGGAAAGAACCTCGGCTGTTATTCTCGTGCCCCGCACCCCCTGGCCGAGGTAATAAGATTCCAGACGCTCTACGTCCGTTTGGATGTTCGGCTGGAAAAACGGGCCGCCGGGCTTGCTCCCGATTTCCTCCAAGAGCCTGTCCGGGCCGAAGAGGGACGCTCCCTCGATAAGGACGCGGTTCAGAGTCTCTCGCGGCCCCTCATCCACGATGTAGATCACGGTCACCGAGCGGCCGTCGCGATTGAAATCGAGTTCCACCCTGGGCCGGGGAAACCCCTGCATCTTGTAGAGGTCCGTGATATCCTCGGGAAGGCTGAAAACGCGCTCTCCGTCCAGGACGCTCAGCCCGGGAAATGCGGGCGCGAGCTCCAGGGCGGCCTCGAGCTCCTCCGGGACGAATTGTCTCAGCCCCTTGAACTGCACACCCCGGATCAGACATCGCTCGCCCGGCTCCAGATCATGGACCACCCGGATCAAGTTGTCGCCCCTCTCAATCCGGGAGGAAACCAGGGCGAAGATGTAGCCTTTCTTCCGCAGAAAAGACAGGATGCGGGCTTCACCCTCCTGGAGGCCCCACTCTTCGAAGATTCTTTCCTCCCAGATGGGACGGATGAGGTCCGTCGGCACCCGGGCGCCGGTGATGATGATCTCGATCCTCTCCCCGGCTTTGACGCTCAGGACGAGATCTACCTTTCCCCCGGCGTCGTCGAAGCGCGGCTCTTCAGCCGCGACCCTGGCCCGCTGGTAGCCGGCGTTCCGGAGGGCGGAGCCGAGAAGCTCCAGGTCCTTCTCCAACCTGGAGGGCGCGAAGATCTTGCCCGGCCGGCTGGACATCAATCTCCTGAATTCGCGGTCATCGAGGACGACGTCCGAGTGCACATCGACGGAAGAGACGACATAGCGTCGGCCGGGCTGTATATCGAACCGGATGTCAACGGTTCCGGCGGAGCTGTCGGTTACGGCCGAGGCCCGGGCTCGCGACTGGAAATATCCCTCCTGCCGGAGGATCTCTTCCATCTCCGCGGCGGCCTTCGACATCCGATCCTCGGTGAAGGCCGACCCCGGGCGCAGGGACGTCAGGCCGGCGCGGATTGTTCTTGAGGAAAGCTTCAGCCCGGGGGGGAGAATCAGCTTGCGCACATAAAGCTTCCTGGTCAGAGTATAGACGAGGACCACATCCCGGCCCTCCCGACGCTCTATCCTCACGTCGGAGAAAAGGCCGGTGCGATAGAGCTGGACGAGGCTGTTGTCGACCTGGCTCAAGGAGAGCAAGTCTCCGGCCTTGATCGAAACCAGGCCCCGAATTTCAGGAGGGGCTTCAGTGCCGTCCACGAGGACATTCACGCCGGCGATGACTTCTTCCACCGCTGCCGACCCCGCGGCCGCCGACAAGGCGGAGCCGAGGAGGAAGAGGATAGCGGCTGGTCGGGACAGTCGGGGACGCACGCCTAAAACCTCTTCCTGATCTTGAAATCCAGGCTGATCCGCCCGAGATCGTCCCGGATGCCGACCAGCGACAGGTTGTCGCCGATTTCCCATTCCATCCTGACAATTTCCTCGCGCTGGGTGGTCAGGTTGGTCGAATAAAAAATGAACAGATTCCTGCTGATTCTCTTCCCGACCGTCAGCCGGGCGGTCATTTCCGATGACGTGCCGAGGATGAAGGGATCGATGCGGAACCGGTCGACGCTCAACAGCTTGGAGGCTCGTTTCTTGGCCTCCTCGAAAAGCTGAAAGGTGAGCAGCGTTGCCGAGCTGAGCTGGGAGCTGGTCTCGGCCCTGTACGTCCGCTTGAAGGCCTCGCCCATGACCAGAAGAGCCAGGACATCCTCGGGCGGCAGGGGCGGAGAGGAGATGAATTCCGTCTTGAGATGGTCGAGGAGGCCGGAGAGAGAAAAGCTGACCCGGTAGTCCTTGACATAGGTCTCGCCCCTGAAGTCCAGGTAGGGGTCGACGGCCAGGGGATTGAAGAAACGAAGGTTGCCTCGCAGGAGCGCGAATTTTCGGTCCTGGAAAAACACATAGCCGTCCAGCAGTTCCACCTCCCCCAGGAGGATAGGGTTTGAGACGGAGCCCGTTACGTTCAGGTTGAACCGGCCGCGGGCGCGACCCAGGGAGTTCTCCACCCAGGCGTTGTCCTCGGCCCGGAGGTTGATATTCAACGTCAGGTCGTCGAACAGGCCGCTCTCCGCGCTCGGCTGATAGAAAGGCTTTGAGCTGAAGCTGAATTCCTCGGACAGCTCGCGGCGCCAGGACAGGGAATGAACTTCGAAGTCCCCGTCCAGGACAAATCTGTCGCTGTCTTTGATGAGACGCAGCCGGCCGTCGGACAAAGCCCATATTCTCTCCAGGGGGGCGAGCCTCAGTCCCTTGCCCTCGACCGTAGCGTCCAGGCTCACCTCTCCCCCCGGTCCCACGGTCAACTCCCCCGTGCCCTGGATCGGCCCGCCGCCCAACGTGCCCTGAAAAGACCGGAGCGAGATATTGCCGCCCTCGATGAAGACCAGTCCCGAATAATCGTTGATCGCCTGCGAAAAGTCGGGGATGGGCAGCACGGACCCCTGAAAATCCACGACACCCTTCAACTCCGGCTCGCCTGACGATCCCCGGATTTCCGCCAGATAATTGACCTGGCCCTTGGCCCCTTTCCAGGGAAGAAGGATATCCAGGTTGGAGAAGGAACCCTTGACGTCCGCGGAAAAGGAATGGTCCGGGAACCGGTAGGCGAAGCTCAGCGAACAGTCGTTCTCCCCCGGCCGGAAAAAGCCTTTCCAAGAGGCTTCCAGCCTCTCCGCTGAGAACCGGAATTCGGCGTTTCCCTCCGCCCGGGAAGCCTTAACCCCGCCGAAGCTCAAGTTCCGGATATCGAGGAAACCCTTGGCCGGGTCTTTCCCCAGGAGCCCGTTGCCGATCAGCTGAAAATCCAGGAAGCCCCGAAGTTCAGGAACGATGCCGGCCAGGTCCACCTCACGCCCCAAAACATCGAGTCCGTACGTGCCGCCGGACAGACCCAGGCGTCCCGACCCGGAAACGCGGCCTCCGGAATAGGTCAGCTCCAGTGAAGGAAAGCTCAGCTCCTCGTCTTCCTTGAAGACCAACGTCCCCTTCACGTCTTGGAAGGCCTGCCCCGCCAACAGGACCTGCGGGCTTGAGAACTCCCCTGACACCGAGACGCGGCTGTCTCGGCCGACGACTTTGAATTCGCCCCGCCCCTCTCCCTGGAGTCGGAGGGGGATGTCGAGCGCGGGGAAAAGACGCTCCAGGCGGCCTCGGCTGAGCCCTATATCGGCCTTCCAGGACGCTTCGTCGACCGTCACCTCCGCCCGGCCCATAAGCTCCGGGTCGTCGGCGCGGCAGGAAATAACAACCCGGCCTTCCCGGGTTTCAATATCGGCCGTACCCTCGACAAAAGCGGCCTCCAGCCTGTCCAGGGCCCCGGGAAAAAGGAAATACTTCATCCGCACCCGCGGAGAGGCGAAGGGACCGGTGATTTGGACTTCGGCGTTTCCGCGGCCGCGTATTTCGGGAAAGTCGAACTCTTCCTCGAGCATCAGGGACGTGAAGCGGCGGGCCAGACTGACATCTTTCACCTGGCCTGAGAAGCGCATATCGAACGTCCTCTCGATGTCCAGGTCCGCCTCGACAGCCAGGCGGCCGAACGTGGATTCGACCTCGCTGGAATGAAAGCGGACGCGGTTTGCTCCGTCCCAGCTCAGGGTGAACGCTCCCCGCAGCGGAAATCGGTCCGGCTCCGGGCCGGGGAGGGTGATGTCGTCCCGGAATTCCGCCTCGGCTTCAAGCCGCTCCTCGTTCAGAGTGAACCGGCCCCATACCGGAGAGCGCACCGGCCAGGGAAGCGCGATGTCCCTCATCACGGGGTCGAGGAACAGATTCTCAGCCTGTGCCACCACCCGCGCCCCCAGGAAGGTGAGGTTGAGGTTCTGGCGGTGACCGGAGCCCGTTACGGCGGTCATGTCCAACCGCCCCTCCCCGTTTTCCCCGACTTCGACACGGCCTCGCATCGAACCCAGAGAGATCCGGTTGACTGCCAGGTTCCGGCTGTTGAGGTCGCTCAGGATTGACAGCCGTCCTTCGCGCAGCGCGACCCGGCCCGAGCCGCGGACCTCCCCCTCCCAGGCGAAGGGCAGGCGGAGATAGTCCGCTACCCAGGATGCCTTCAGGTTGAAATCGCCGGCGAAAGACAGGGACGGCTTCTCCGCGCCCTTAACGTCTCCCGTGATCCTGAGATAGAGGGAGGGACCGCTGGCCGTCAGGCGTTTGACCCTCGCCACTCCCCGGCCCCCCTCGAGCGACAGGCGCACGAATCCCGCCAGCGGCTCCTCGACGCCGGGGAGGAAGATCACGGACTCCCGGGCGCGGGCTTGAACGGCGTATCGATCCTTCTCCCATGTGAAAAAGGCATTGACCCCGAGCGCCCGGACGCGGACGTCTCCGCGGTAGTAGAATTCCCCCTCGTGAATCACCCCCCGCTCGACGGCGAATGGGATTTCGACCTGGACGGGCTCCCGGATCGCCGCCGCGGACTCGGCCAGGCGGACAACGGGCCGGTCGATGGCCAGCGATACGCGGCGCTCCGTCGAAAGGAGCGATCTCAGGGGGACAGACAGGGAGACGCTCCTCGCCGAAAAATTGGGCCCCCCGGACTTGCTGCGAATATTCTCGATGACCAGAAGGGGCGGGAAGACGGACATCTTGATCCGGCTGAATTCGAAATGGGCTTCGACCTGCCCCTTGACCTGACGGAGGATGATGTTGCGGACGACGACGCCGGCGGCCAGCGGCAGGAGAATCAATCCCGAAAGGATGATGATCAGGACGACTGTTTTTTTCTTCATCTGCGTCCCGCTCACTCCACTGCGAATAACATGGCGCCGGCCTCGACCGTTGCGCCGGCGCGGACGCTGAGCCGGCGCAGAATTCCGGAGCGCGGCGCCTTGATCTCGTTCTGCATTTTCATGGCTTCCAAGACCAGCACCGGCTGCCCCTCGCGGACTTCATCTCCCTCGGCGGCCAGGACCTGCGCCACCCGGCCCGGCATGGACGCGGAGACCTCTTTCTTCTTCGCCCGGCCGCGCTCCTGCTCCTCCATCCCGGAGGAGGCCTTCCTGGCCACCTGGAACGCGTGGCCGTTGACGAAGACGGAATGGGCTTCCGCGCCGCTGTTGATCGTCACGTTGAAAACCCGGCCGTCGACGTTCAGCAGGACTTCCTCGGGGTTTATGAACTCAGCCGAGACGTCGTGGGTCCGGTCGTTCAGGGAGATGCGGAAAAAGCCCGGCTTCCCCTCCTCCAGCTTGAGCCGGAATGCTTCGCCTTCAACCCAGAGTGTCACGTTCATCGAAGAACCGATCTCGCATGGCTTTCAGCCCGGCCGCGGATCTTCCAGGCGCTTGCGGCAGACCGGGCCGTTTGCCCCGGCCCCCGACGGGCGTCCAGCAGCCGCTTCAGGCCGGAGGCCAGGACGGCCGCCCGCTTCTCTTCGGCGGAATCGGCCCCCGTTTCCCTATCCATCTCGGCGATGAAATGCGTCGTATAGTCGCCGCCCAGAAAACGGGCATGGGTCAAGATGCGCCGGAAAAAGGGGACGGTCGTTTTAATGCCGTAGATGCGGTATTCGGACAGGGCGCGAAGCATGCGTCCCACCGCCTCCTCTCGCGTCTTCCCCCAGGCGATGAGCTTGGCCAGCAGGGGGTCGTACTCGAAGGGAACGGTGCATCCCTCATAGATGCCGCTGTCCTCACGGATGCCCAGACCGCCGGCCGGAGTGTGGAGATGCAGGATCCGGCCGGGCGAGGGGAGGAAATCATTGTCGGGGTCTTCGGCATAAATGCGGCATTCAAGGGCGCAGCCCTGCGGCCGGATGTCCTCCTGCCTGATTTCCAGGGGAAGCCCGGCGGCGATGTCGAACTGCATTCTCACCAGGTCGATGCCGGTGACCATCTCCGTGACGGGATGCTCCACCTGAAGCCTGGCGTTCATCTCCAGAAAATAGAAATTCTTCCGGGCATCAACGATGAATTCCACGGTGCCCGCGTTCCGGTAGCCGATGCTGGACGCCGCCCGAACCGCCGTCTCTCCCATGCGACGCCGCGTCTCGTCGTCGATGAAGGGCGACGGGGTTTCCTCGAGCACTTTCTGGTATCGCCTCTGCAGGGAGCATTCCCTCTCTCCCAGGTACACGGTCCGGCCGTGATGGTCGGCCAGGATTTGAACCTCGATATGATGCGGCCTGTCTATGTATTTCTCGATATAGACCGCCGGGTCGGCGAAGCTCGACTCGGCCTCGGAGCGCGCCAGGTGGAAACCGGTCGAAAGT
>CAZFTV010000005.1:6912-16807 GCA_964521765.1 uncultured Eubacteriales bacterium | reverse complement strand
AGCCTCAACCCCTTCCCCCCCCCGCCGCCCGAAGCTTTGAGCAGGACGGGATAGCCGATTTCCTCCGCGGCTTCGCCGAGCTCGCTCTCGTCCCGGACCGGCTCCAGAGTTCCGGGTATGATGGGCACGCCCGCATCGGACATGACCCGCCGGGAAGTGGTCTTCCGTCCCATGAGGTCCATGGGACGAGAGGGCGGGCCGATGAAGATGATGCCTTCCTGTTCGCAGCGTTCCACGAAGCGGGCATTCTCCGCCAGAAATCCGTAGCCGGGATGGACGGCCTCCGCCCCGCAGGAGCGCGCGACGGCCAGGAGCTTCTCGATGTCGAGGTAGGTCTCGGCCGGAGAGGAGCCTCCCAGGGGATAGGCTTCCTGCGCCAAGCGGACATGCAGGGCGGCGCGGTCGACGTCGGAATAGACCGCCACGGGGATGATGCCCATCTCGCGGCAGGCCCGGACGACCCGTACGGCGATCTCTCCGCGGTTGGCGATCAGAATTTTCTTGAACACGCCCGGCCGCCTTTCAAAGGGGGATGTTGCCGTGCTTGCGCGGAGGGTTCTTGTCCCTCTTGTTTTCGAGCATGCGCAGGGCGGCGCTGAGTTTGAGGCGGGTGAAGCGCGGCTCGATGACTTCATCGAGGAACCCCTTTTCGCAGGCGATGTAGGGATTGGCCAGCTTTTCCCGGAACTCGCGGATCTTCTTCTCCCGCACGCGGCCGGAATCCCGGGCCGCGTCGAGCTCGCGCTTGAAGACGATGTTGACCGCGCCCTCCGGACCCATAACCGCAATCTCGGCCTGGGGATAGGCCAGGTTGACGTCGGCCCGGATGTGCTTGGAAGCCATAACGCAGTAGGCGCCGCCGTATGATTTCCGGGTGATGACCGTCAGTTTGGGCACGGTCGCCTCGGCGAAGGCATAAAGCAGCTTGGCGCCGTGGCGGATGATGCCGCCGTGTTCCTGGGCCACCCCCGGGAGGAAGCCGGGCACATCCTCGAAGGTGACCAGGGGGATGTTGAAGGCGTCGCAGAACCGGACGAAGCGCGCCCCCTTGTCCGAGGCGTTGATGTCCAGAGCACCGGCCAGGTGGTCGGGCTGGTTGGCCACGACGCCCACCGGGCGGCCGTCCAGGCGGCCGAAACCGATGACGATGTTCCGGGCGAAGTCGGGCTGGACCTCCAGGAAATGCCCGTCGTCCAGAACAGGACGAAGGATCGCGCGGATGTCATAGGCCAGGTAAGGGTCGTCGGGCACGGCTTTGTCGAGCTCCGGGCATTCCCTGTCCCAGGGGTCGGCGGCGGGCTTGAGGGGCGGGTCCTCCATGTTGTTGGAGGGCATGAAAGATAAAAGCTCGCGGATAAGCTCCAGGGCCTGCTCCTCGCCGGCCGCGGCGAAATGGGCTACGCCGCTTAGGGTGTTGTGGGTCTCGGCCCCGCCCAGCTCCTCCATGGAAACCTCTTCGTGGGTGACGGCCTTGATGACGTCCGGCCCGGTGATGAACATATGGCTCCGGCCTTCGATCATAATGATGAAATCGGTGATGGCCGGTGAATACACCGCTCCGCCGGCGCAGGGGCCCATGACGGCCGAGATCTGGGGAACGACTCCCGAGGCCAGGACGTTGCGGAGGAAGATGTCGGCGTAGCCCGCCAGGCTGGCCACCCCTTCCTGGATTCGCGCTCCGCCGGAGTCGTTCAGGCCGATGATGGGCGCGCCGGCCTTCATGGCCAGGTCCATGACCTTGACGATCTTGGCCGCGTTGGCCGCCGAGAGCGAGCCGCCGAAAACCGTGAAGTCCTGGGCGAAGACGAACACCGTCCGGCCTTCCACCTTGCCGTAGCCCGATACGACGCCGTCGCCGTAAGGGCGGTTCTTGTCCATGCCGAAGTCCGGACAGTCGTGTCGGACGAGCTTGTCCATCTCCTGGAACGAGCCCTCATCGAGCAGGCGCAGGATGCGCTCCCGGGCGGTCAGCTTGCCCGCCTGGTGCTGCTTCTTCACGCGCTCCTCTCCCCCGCCCGCTTCGGCGGACGCGTTCCGCGTCTTCAGGTCGGCGATCTTATCATCGATACTCATGAGACGACCCCTCCCCGGATTATCATATCATCCCTCTATCCTCTCTCACTTGGCCGCCTGTCCCCAGTCCTTCAGAAACTTTTCGATGCCGATGTCGGTCAGCGGATGATGGGACAGCTTGTCCAGGACGGCGAAGGGGATGGTGGCGATGTGCGCTCCCAGAAGCGCCGCCTCGATGACGTGCCGGGGATGTCGAATGCTGGCCACGATGACCTCGGTCGGGAGCGCGTAATTTTCATAAACGGCCAGGATTTCGCGGACAAGATCCATGCCCTCCTGGGCGATGTCGTCCAGCCTGCCGATGAAGGGGCTGACGAAGCGCGTCCCGGCCTTGGCCGCCAGAAGCGCCTGAGCCGTGGAAAACACCAGCGTGGTGTTGACTCCGATCCCCTCCTGCGACAGGGTCCGGGTGGCTTTCAATCCCTCCCGGGTGATGGGAATCTTGACAACGACGTTCGGGGCCAGGGCGGCCAGGCGCCGCGCTTCCTCGACGATGGGCCCGGCTTCCGAGGCCACGCATTCGACGGAGACCGGGCCGGGAACAACCCGGCAGATCTCGCGGATGAGATCGGCGAACGCCGTCTTCTCCCTGGCCACGAGCGTGGGGTTGGTGGTGACGCCGTCCAGGATGCCCCACCCCGCGGCTTCGCGGATCTCCTTCAAGTTGGCCGTATCGATAAAGAATTTCATCCCGACCTCCCTTCCCTGCTTAAGATGGTTCTCGTCCGCCTCCCGGACATCCCCGCGGCCGCTAGGACGGCTCGTCCATGGCCACTGTATTGGATAAAGTCCCGATGCCCTCGACCTGGACGTCCACGCGGTCGCCGGGCCGCATGGGCCCGACGCCCGAGGGCGTGCCGGTGGTGACGATGTCCCCCGGGAGGAGGGTCATCACCCGGGAGATGACTCTCACCAGCTCGGGGACGGTGAAGATCAGGTTCCGGGTGTTGGACGATTGGCGAAGCTTGCCGTTGAGAAACGTCTTGATGTCCAGGCCGTCGGAGGAGAGGCCGACGGCGATGCACGGTCCGGCGGCGGCGAAGGTGTCGAACGACTTGGCCCGGGTGAACTGCACGTCCTTGTCTTGAAGGTCGCGGGCGGTGACGTCGTTGAAACAGGTCAGGCCGAGGATGTACGGTCCGACGTCCTCCTCGGCCCCCACGTGCCGCGCCCGCCGGCGAATGACGAGGGCCAGCTCGCCCTCAAAGTCCACCCGTTCGGACATCCGCGGATGAAGGATGACGTCGCCCGTGCCGATGAGGGCCGAGGAAGGCTTGAGAAAAAGCAGGGGTTCCCGGGGCGGTTCTTTGCCTCTTTCCCGGGCGTGGTCGCGGTAGTTGACGCCCACGGCCACGATCTTGCTCGGCTCGCAGGGCGGGAGGAGCCGGACCCGGCCGAGGGGCACGGCCTCCTCTCCGACTTCGAAGTCCTCGAAGACCGACCCTCGAACGACGTGGAGGCGGTCCTCCCGAAGGACGCCGTACATGGTGCGGCCGTCGAGGAGAAAGCGGTAGATCTTCATGACCGGGTCGTCCGCAGGGAATCGAAAACGCCGTCCGACAGCCGGCTGCGGTTCCCGGCTCGGTCTTCGGCGCTAATAGCATATTCGTATCGTTTGCCCTTTTCAACGGCCCGGTCGATGAAGGACGTCTCGGATAAAAGGTCGGTATTGAGGAGCCGGAAATCGCCGCTTCCCTCCTCCCGCCGCCAGACCCGGTAGCCGGCCAGGTCTTTCTCAATTCCCGGGTCCCAGACCAGGCTTATGAAATCCTCTCCCGGAAGAGTCGTCAACCCCGCGGGCGGAGCCGGGGGAAAAATATCGCGGGGCGTCACTTCGAGGACGGGGCTATCATCGCTTTCAACGGGGGGTTCCTCGGCAGCGACGACCGCCCGCACCACATAACGGTAGGTTCGGCCGAAGGTGAACTCCCGGTCATGATAAGTTGTCTCCCCGACGAGGGAGACGGTCAGCGGCCGGAGGGGTCCGTCCCCCTCGGCGCGAAACACCCGGAACCCGGCGGGCTCGACGGCCGGGGAACCGTCGATATTCTCCCGGGAAGGTTCCCAGTAGAGGGTGACGGCATCAGGGCCGATATCGGCCTTAAGACCGAGAGGAGGCAGGGGAAGCGGTTTGGGACGGACGCCGCGAAGCGCCGAAAAAGGCGATTTTCGCTGCTCCGTGTCCACGGCGCGAAGGCCGAAGACGAGCGCCCTTCCGGCGCTGAGGTCGGACCCGAGCGCCAGACTTAAACGCATCGTGCCGGGAGGCATGCCCTCGTCGATACGGAACCGCGGAAATTCAGACCGCCGGACCACGGCCAGGATCGAAGCCCGGCTTTCGAACGCAGCGCCCTCGGGTCCGGCGTCCGCCCTCCAGACCTCGACGCGGGCCACCCCGGGGAGCGGGCGGCCGTCCGCGTAAGTCGAGGGATTCGCCCACTCCAGGATGATATGCGCTCCCCGCTGCAACAGGCTGAGAATCTCTGGAGGATTCGGGACCCGAACCAGGGGGGGCAGGATGGCGCCCTTTTTCCCGCAGCCCCACAAACAGAGGAGAGCGGCGAGCAGCGCGACGCGGGGTCGTTTCATCAAAGAATGAACCGTCTCAGGTCCTGATCTTTGAGGATCTCCTGGAGCTGCTTGAGGACATATTGCCGGTCGATGACGATGTCTTTGACATTGATATCTGGCGCTTCGAAAGAGATGTCTTCCATGACCTTCTCCAGGATGGTGTGCAGCCTCCGGGCGCCGATGTTCTCCGCGTCCTGGTTGACCTTTTCGGCCATCCCCGCCATTTCCTCGACGGCGTCCCCGGTGAAGCGCACCAGGACGCCCTCGGTCCGGAGCAGGGCTTCGTACTGCTTGACCAGGGCGTTCTCCGGCTCGGTCAGAATGCGGATGAAATCCTCCTTATTAAGGGCGGTGAGCTCCACCCGGATGGGAAACCGGCCTTGGAGCTCGGGGATGAGGTCAGCCGGTTTGGAAACATGAAAAGCGCCGGCGCCGATGAACAGGATATGGTCGGTCCGGACCAGCCCGTAACGCGTGTTGACCGTCGTTCCCTCGATGATGGGCAACAGGTCGCGCTGGACGCCCTCTCGGCTGACCTCGGGCCCGCGGCCCGATTCCCGGCCGGCGATCTTGTCCACCTCATCGAGAAAGATGATGCCCGAATGCCCGACGCGCTCCACGGCCAGGCGGGTCACCAGGTCCATGTCGATCAGGCGCCGCTGCTCCTCATCCAGAAGGTGTTCCCGGGCTTCCTGGACCTTCATCCGGCGTCGCTTGGATTTCCCTCCCATCAGGCCGGGGATGATCTCCTGGATGTGGATGCCGATTTCTTCCATGCCCGCATTGGAAAAGACCTCCAGGGGGGAGGCGGACCGTTCCTTGACCTCAACCTCCACCGTCCGCTCTTCAAGCTGGCCCGCCCTGAGCTGCTGGCGGAGCTTCTCGCGCGTGTCGACGAAACGCTGGGTTTCCTCCTCGGAAGGTCCTTCCTTCCGGCGCAGGGCTGGCAGGAGGGGGTCGAGCAGCCGTTCCTCCGCTTGGCTGCGGGCTTTCTCCTCCACCTCGGCGGCTTTCTCCGAGCGGACCATGTCCACGGAGATGCGGACCAGGTCCCTGATCATGGATTCCACGTCCCGCCCGACATAGCCCACCTCGGTGAACTTGCTGGCCTCGATCTTGAGGAAGGGCGAGTAGGTCAGCTTGGCCAGGCGCCGGGAGATTTCGGTCTTGCCCACGCCCGTGGGGCCGATCATGAGGATGTTCTTGGGCGCGATCTCGTCGGCCAGGTCGGGCGGCAGCTTGCGGCGGCGGAAACGATTGCGCAGGGCGATGGCCACGGCCTTCTTGGCCGCCCTCTGGCCGATGATGTGCTTGTCGAGCTCGGCGACGATCTCCTTTGGCGTGAGCTCCGACTCCGGGGTCGAACGGCCGGCCTGTTCGAGCGACTGAGGGAGAAGGTTGGGCATCTACAGCTCCTCGCACATGACCTGGGAATTGGTGTAAACGCAGATCTCGGCGCTGATGCCCAGCGCCGTCCGGGCGATATCGGCAGCGGACAGATCCGTATGCCTCGCCAGGGCCCGGGCCGCGGCCAGGGCGAAAGGCCCGCCCGAGCCTACGGACAGGATGCCGTCGTCGGGCTCGATGACGTCTCCCGTGCCGGAGATGAGCAGGGAATGCTCCTTGTCGGCGACGATGAGCAGGGCTTCGAGGCGTCGGAACGCCCGGTCGAGCCGCCACTCCTTGGCCAGCTCGATGGCCGCCCGGGGCAGGTTGCCCCTGTGCTCCTCGAGCTTGGCCTCAAACCTCGAGAACAGGGCGAAGGCGTCGGAGGTCGCGCCGGCGAACCCGGCCAGCACCCGGCCCTCGTAGAGCCGGCGGAGCCTGCTGGCCGAGTGCTTGAGGATGGTCTGGCCCATGGTCACCTGGCCGTCGCCGGCCATGGCCACCTTGCCCTTGTGACGGACGCAGACGATAGTCGTTGATCTTGTCATTTTCGAGACTCTCTTGAAGAATCATAAAGGAGACAGCGGGGAAAAGCAACGCAGTGGGGCAACCCCTGCGTTTTGTTCGAGAAAGAAGCGAAAAGAGAAGAAGAGGACAGCGGGGCGGGATGTGCGGAATATTTGCGTTGTGTCGGGCCGCGGGAGAAGGGGGGGATAAAACGTCCGGCGGCCTGAAGGTGTGGCGTCGGTCTCTTTCTCCAGAAAGATCTTGGCCCAGAGGACAAAAAGCCCGGCCAGGGCAAGAATCTTCAAGGCCAGAAACAGATAGTAGGCCGTACGCCCCGGTTGCGCAGCGAAGCGCGGTGAATGACGGCCGCGGCGAGTTTCTCAGCGGAAGTCAACTTGGAGGGGGACGGTTCCTTGAAACTCAGGGACCGTGTGATATGATACCGCCATGAACGTCTCCCTAGACATCTCCCCGAAGATTCTTCTCCTTCTCATCCCCGTGATCATCATCCAGGTGGGTCTCATGATCGTCGCTTTAACCGACTTGATTAAAAGAGAAAGGACGCGCGGGCCGAAATGGGTTTGGGCCCTGGTCATCGTGCTCGTCAATATTTTCGGTCCGGTCGCCTACCTCCTCTTCGGCCGGGAGGAGTGAAGTGGAAGCCATCCGCATCGAGGCTTTGCGGAAGCGCTTCGGGAGCGTGAAGGCCCTCGACGGGCTGAGCCTGGCCGTCGAGACCGGGTCGATCTTCGGCTTTCTAGGGCCGAACGGCGCGGGCAAGACGACCGCCATCCGCATCCTGACCGGCCTGGCCAGGGGAGACGAGGGGCGGGCATGGATCAGCGGCGTCGATGTTATGGGCGGCGACGGACGGACGGCCCGCCTGATCGGTTATCTCCCCCAGGACCCGACCTTCTATCCCTGGATGACGGCCGCCGAAATGCTGGATCACGTCGGCCGCGTTTTCGGCCTGGCTGCCGCCGAACGGCGTCGACGGACCGGAGAACTCCTGGAGCTCGCCGGACTGGCCGGAGCCGCCAAGCGGCGCGTCGGAGGATTCTCGGGAGGGATGAAACAGCGGCTGGGAATCGCCCAGGCCCTGGTCAACCGTCCGGCCATTCTCCTCCTGGATGAGCCGGTGAGCTCCCTCGACCCCTTCGGCCGCAAGGAGCTCCTCGACCTCATCGAAGGACTGCGCGGCCGGTCCACGGTTTTCATGTCCACCCACATCCTGGCCGACGTGGAACGCGTCTGCGACACGGTGGGCATCATCGACCGGGGCAGGCTGACCGTTCAAGCCCCGAAGAAGGACCTGCTGGAGAAATACGCCGCCCCGGTCTTTGCCATGGAAGCCGACCGGGGTCAGGAGACTGCGCTCCGCTCCTGGACAGAAAGCCTGGCCCCGGCTCCCTGGCTGGATTCCGTCGTCTTCCCCGAGGCGAACACTGTCCGGGTTCTGGTCAACGACCCGGCCAAGGCCAAGCTCGAGCTCCTGGCGTCCGCCGTCGGGGCGGGCCTGGTCATCACCCGCTTCGAGCTGGTCAAGCCGCCGCTCGAAGACGTCTTCCTCCAGCTCGTCTCGAAGGGGGGGAACTGAAATGAGCTTCGGCCCCGCGTTTCACAAAGAATGGCTCGAGCAGCGTCGCACATACCGGCTGTTGATCGTGGCCGTCGTGCTTCTTCTCTTCGGGCTGATGTCGCCTCTTCTGGCCCGCTATACGCCGGAAATCATCAGGCTGGCCGCGCCCAAGGGGGAGGAACTCATCAAGCTCATCCCTCCCCCGACGGCGGGAGACGCGGTGGACCAATACCTAAAAAACATCACCCAATTCGGAGTGCTCCTGGCTCTGATCATGACCATGGGAACCATGTCTCTGGAGAAAGACCGGGGCACCGCCGCCCTGATGCTGTCTAAACCCCTCTCGCGGACGGCCTTCGTGCTGGCCAAGTTCGCCTCGCTCGCCCTGACCTTCGCTCTCAGTCTTCTGCTGGCCGGAGCGGCCGGCTTCTATTACACCTGGGTGCTCTTCGGACCGCTGAGTCTGCCAGGATGGCTGGGCCTCAACCTCCTGGTGCTCCTCTTCCTGCTGGTGTTTGTCGCCCTGTCCCTGTTGTGCAGCACGCTGACCAAGTCCCAAGTCCTGGCCGGGGGAATGTCATTCGGGCTGTGGCTGACCCTCAGCCTTCTGGGCGCTTTTCCCCGAATCGGAGATTATCTGCCGCGCCAGCTCACGGACTGGGCCGCCCGGGTGGGAAAAGGGGGCGGCCTCGTCTCCCTGGGCGACCTTTCGCCCCTGATCGACGGCCGGAACGGGAGCTTCTGGCCGGCCTTGGCGGTCAGCCTGGGCCTCATTGTCGGCTCGCTCCTCGCCGCCTGTCTCATCTTCAAGCAGCAAGAGCTCTAGCCATGTTCATGTCCTTCCGGATCCCCGGGGCGACAAACCGCTATTTTTTTCCGGCTCCCGCGCTCCGAAGACATGTTCGCCGGATGGTCTTGTTTCCCGGGCCGGGGACGTTCCTCTGCGCGGCTGTTTCCCTGTCTCTTCTCCTTGCCCCCCCGGCCGCCCCCGCGCCCTCCGCCCTGCTCAAATCGCTGGCGTCCATTCACGCCGAAGTCAAGGAGCTCGGCGCCCGGCCGGGCCAGAGTTTCATCTCCTGGGATTTTTTCATCGGGAGCGAGGACGACGACGACACGAACAAGGACCGCCATGTCGCGGTCATAATCCAGGATGTCGCGGGCCGGGAGAGAATGACCATCGTCGTCACCCGGATGGAGGTCGTCGGAGGCAACCCGGGCATCCGCGCCGCCGCCGGCTCCAAGACCCTGTCCTGTGACGTCGAGGACGGCCTTCCGGCGATTCTCCGCTCGGACTTCGGGGACGAGGAGGCCGCGCCCGTCGCCATCGAAATTCTCAAGGCCGTCCGGAACAAGAAAAGGCTCTTGCGGAGCTGATGTCGTGTCCGCCGATAACGCACGCTCGATTCTCTTCTCCGCCGTCAACGTGGGGAGGGGGAACGTGCCCAACCGGTTCGTCCGCTCGGCGACTCACGACTTCCTGGCCGGCGAGGACGGAACGGTCTCCCCGGCCCAAGTCGAGATCTACCGCGCCCTGGCGGAAGGAGAGGTCGGTCTCATCATCTCCGGCCACGCTTTCGTCCATCCCTCGGGCAAAGCCAGCCCGCGGCAGATTGCGGCTTACGATGACAGATATCTGCCGGAACTGGCTTCTTTGGCTGAAGCCGTGCGCCGGTTTCCCTCGCGCATTTTTCTCCAGATCGCCCACGCGGGACGCCAGACCAAGGAGAAACTCTGCGGCTGACAACCCCTGGCGCCTTCGAGCGTGCCCGACCCCTCTTC